>JAGQIB010000227.1 GCA_020431545.1 Gemmatimonadota bacterium | reverse complement strand
CCTCCTCTTCCAGCGAGACGGTCTCCCGGTAGGCGCGCGCCTCCCGGAAGAACGTCGACGCCCACACGAGCTTGATCGCCTCGGTCAGCGCCTGGAATCGACGCGCCGGATCCGGGTCCGAGTTCGGGATCATCTTCGTGGCGTAGACTCCCGCGAACGGACGATGCGCGCGGTCCTCCAGCAGCGAAGACGAGCGAACGGCGAGCGGACGACGTTCGCCTTCGATCAGCGTCCGGAGATCCCCCACGATCGACGGCGGCAACTCCGCGCGGAGGAACGCGTTCGCGAGGTGGGAGTCGAGAGGATCGCCCCGCCAGCAGTCGGCGAGATCATTCGCGGCGACGAACGCACGGAACGCGTCGGTCGTGAGGACGACGACCCGGGGGATCCGCACCGAGATCCGGTCCGGCAGGTCGAGGGGCGCCCCGGCGAGCAGGTCGCTCGCGCGCAGGAGGCCGGCGGCTTTCCCGCCGACCTCTCCCTCGCCGATCGCACTGGCGATCTGATCCGACTCCAGAAACCGGCGATCGAACGGTGGCAACCGCGGTCCGTCCACGAGCGGTCTTCCTCCCCGCGGCCAGTGCCCGCGGTCAGATCCAGCCCCGTTCCCGGCAGGCCTCCGCCACGCGGGTGATTCCGATGATGTAGGCCGCTTCGCGCATCGAGAGCTTCTCACGACGAGCGAGCGTGCTCACGTCAAGATACGCGGCGGTCATCTTGACGTCGAGCTTACCCAGAACCTCGTCCTTGCCCCAGAAGTAGTTGGTGTTGCTCTGGACCTGTTCGAAGTAGCTGCACGTGACGCCCCCCGCGTTCGCGAGGAAGTCCGGGATCACGTGGATTCCCCGCCGGTCGATCACCGTGTCGGCCTCCTGCGTGGTGGGGCCGTTCGCGCCCTCCGCGATCATCCGCACACTCGATCGCATCCGCTCCACGTTGTCACCCCGCAGGGAGTTCTCGAGCGCGGCGGGGATGAGGATGTCGACCTCTTCCGCGATCCAGTCTTCCCCCGGCAGCACCTCGTACCCGAGGTCGAGCGCCTTGGCGCGGTCGATCTCCCCGAACCGGTCGGCGATGGACTCGATCTCGTCCGGCGAGATGCCGGCGCGCTTGCGGAACAGGTAGGTCGTCTGGTCCGCCTGGCTCCAGCACGCGATGGACCGGACCGTGCCGCCGAGCTGGGTGTACAGGCGGACGGCGTAGCGACCCACGTTGCCGAACCCCTGGACCGTCGCGGTCGTGTCCGAAATGCGGACGTCCATCTCCTTGAGCGCTTCCCGGATCGTGAACACCACGCCGAAGCCGGTCGCTTCCGTGCGTCCCTGGGAACCGCCGAGACCCACGGGCTTGCCGGTGATGAAGCCGGGGAAGCGACCGCCGTGGATCACCTCGAACTCGTCCAGCATCCACAGCATGTGCTGGGCCGACGTCATCACGTCGGGGGCGGGCACGTCGATGTTCGGGCCGACGTCGCGCGCGATCTGGCGGACCCAGCCGCGGCAGAGTCGCTCCTGCTCCCCCGTGGAGAGCTGATGCGGATCGC
>JAGQIB010000226.1 GCA_020431545.1 Gemmatimonadota bacterium | reverse complement strand
AAGGGGCACCCCTGGGTGCTCGGCAGCCAGATCGGCCGGGTGGACGGCGCGCCGGCCACCGGCGATCCGGTCGACGTCGTGTCGGCGGCCGGCGCGTTTCTCGGGCGCGGTCTGTACCACGAGAGCTCCCTGATCCGCGTCCGTCTCCTGACCCGGCAGCCGGACGTGGATCTGGACGAACTGCTCGCGACGCGGATCCGCGACGCCTTCGCGATGCGGCGCGCGATGTTTCCCGACTCGGAACACTGGCGCGCGGTGAACGGCGAGGCCGACGGGATCCCGGGGACGGTGATCGATCGCTACGGCGACGTGCTCGTGTTCTCCACGATCTGCGCCGGCATCGAGCGACGCAAGGACGCGCTCCTGGATCTCCTGCAGGAGATCGACTCTCCCCGCTCGCTCGTGCAGCGCGACGACAACTGGCTCCGGGCGAAGGACGGTCTACCCGAGGTGCGCGCCGTGGTTCGCGGCGAGGAGCCGGGGCCCGTCACTCTCGAGGAGAAGTCGGTGCGGTTCACGATCGACGTCCTGGGCGGACCGAAGACCGGGTTCTTTCTCGACCAGCGGTTTCACCGACTCGCGGTCCGTCGATTCGCCCGCGGCCGGCGCGTGCTCGACCTGTTCTCCTCGGACGGCGGATTCGGTCTGCACGCGGCCGCCGGAGGCGCGGAATCGGCCGAGCTCGTCGACGTCTCGGAGCCCGCGCTCGAGCGGGCGCGGGCGAACGCGAGCGCTTCCGGGCTCGCGGATCGGATCGCCTACCGTGCGGCGGACCTGCTCGACGAGTTGCCGAAGTGGGCGAACGAGCGAAACGGCGAGTTCGATCTGATCGTGCTGGATCCTCCCGCGTTCGCGAAGAGCCGCCGCCATGTCGACTCCGCGACGCGCGCCTACCAGCTCCTGAACATCAACGCGCTAAGGCTCCTGCCGCCCGGCGGGATCCTCGCCACTTCTTCCTGCTCCGCAGCCCTCGACGAGACGACGTGGGAGAAGATGCTCCGCTACGCGATCCGCAAGGCGGAGTGCCGGGTGAGACTTCTCTATCGCGGCTGTCAGCCCCCGGACCACCCGGTGCTGCCCGAGATGCCGGAGACTCAGTACCTCAAGTTCCGGGTGGTCCAGAAGCTCCCGGACTGACGAAGAGATGCGTGCCGCGGGTGCAAAAGAGAAAGCCCCGGTCGCGCGACCGGGGCTTCCTTTCCTTCCGTTTCGCCGGCTTCACTTCACTTCGCCGGCTTCACTTCGCCGACTTCATCGGCGGGCTTCGATCGCTCGGGCAAGAACTAGCGGTACAGGCTCTTCACCCGACCCCACGTGTTGTCCTCCACCGAGACCGGCGGGCAGGCGATCACCGAGGTGAACGCGGCCACCGTCGCGCCGTCGAGCGTCCAGACCTCTTCCACGAGGGAGACGCCGTCGGCCGTCTGGACATCGATCACGA
Source organism: Gemmatimonadota bacterium (assembly GCA_020431545.1). GTDB lineage: Bacteria > ARS69 > ARS69 > ARS69 > ARS69 > JAGQIB01. The sequence continues at coordinate 10,134 of JAGQIB010000226.1, read as the reverse complement.
ACTTGTTCGCGTCACCCGGCAGCGCCGGCACGCACTGGAACGGACCGATCTGCGGGAAGAAATAGCTCGCGCCCGTCGCCGTCGACGAGCAGCTGAACCCGGCGATCGCCGGCACGGCACAACCCACGACCGCCTCGCCCGACGTGATCTCGCTGCCGAGCAGGTTGATGTGCAGGTCATTGGCGTCGACGTTCGGAGCACACGCGAAGAACGTGTAGCGCCACACGCCACCACCGAGATCCTGGCAAGTCGTCACCTGGACTCCGGCGAGCGCCGGAATCGCGAACGCGAACGCCGCGGCGAGCGCGGCGGAAAACAGGAACCCTCGCTTCATGGACGTCCTCCGTTTCGGAGATCCGGTACGGGTGCGCCGGGTCGGTCCCGGCTTCTCGCCCCGCACCTCCGTCGCGCTTCCACAAGGCAGCCGGGCCCGGACGGACTCGGCCCCCTTCGGGGGAACGCTCGCAGTCTACCGACTGCCCAACCGTCGTTACGATACGTGTTTTTCCCGATCTTCTTCAATGATGGATGTCAGGCGGCAACCCTGGCAGTCCGCGCGGTCGCCCGCCGGCCGGCGCCGGCATCCTCCGGTCCCCGCAAGACGTTCGTTTCAGCTAAGATCCGGCCTTCCCGTCGCCTCCCCCGTACCGGAAGGGAAAACGTGACTCCGCACTCCGGACCTGCCCCGCGCGTCTCCTGGGACGAGTACTTCATGAACATCGCCCGCCAGGTGGCCACCCGGGCGACGTGCGACCGGAAGTCCGTGGGCGCCGTGATCGTCCGCGACAAGACGATCCTCTCCACCGGCTACAACGGGTCGATCCGGGGCCTGCCCCACTGCAGCGAGGTCGGACACCTCATGGAGGACGGCCACTGCGTGCGGACCGTCCACGCCGAGGCGAACGCGATCTGCCAGGCGGCCCGGAACGGAGTGCGCATCGAGGGGGCGGACATCTACACCACGGCGAGCCCGTGCTGGAGCTGCTTCCGGCTGATCGCGAACTCGTCGATCCGCCGCATCTACTACGGCGAGTTCTATCGTGACCGGCGGTCGCTCGACGTCGCGCGGGAGCTCGGCCTCGAGCTCGTGGACCTGAGCGATCTCGTCGCGCGGCACGCGGTCCCGGATCCGGCGAACGGCTAGACCGGGCACGCGACCTCGCCCGACGGCGCGGACGGCGACAAGAACGCGGCCCGGGGAGCGGAACTCTCCGGGCCGTCGTTCCGTCCTTCGATGTCCGTCGCCCGGGGCGCTTCGTTCACGCCGCCGACGTCACATCCGCGGGCCGTGCGGCGCGTCGGCCGCGTAGAGTCGCCGGACCAGGCCGATCTTCTCCAGCAGCACGAGCGTCCACCATGTCGGATCCAGCTCGTACCAGCGGAGACCGTGGCGCGCGGAGCGCTGGTGCGCGTGATGGTTGTTGTGCCATCCCTCGCCCCACGAGATCAGCGCGACCCACCAGAGATTCTTCGAGTCGTCCTTGGTCTGGAAGTTCTTGTAGCCCCAGGTGTGCGAGGCGGAGTTCACGAGCCACGTCGTGTGATACGTGAACACCGTGCGGACCGCGACGCCCCAGATCACCCAGCTCCAGCCGCCGAGCAGGTAGAGGATGCCGCCGAGCACGAACTGCGGAACCCAGAACCAGCGATCGAGCCAGGCGAGCACCCGATCCTTCTTGAGGTCCTTCGCGGCCATCGTCACGTCGCGACCGAGCGGGTCGTGGCAGAGGCACCAGAGAATGTGCGCCCAGAGGAATCCGTGCCGCGGGGAATGCGGATCGTGCTCGGTGTCGGAGTCCCGGTGGTGGATCCGGTGAATGCCGACCCAGCGGATCGGACCGCCCTGGTAGTTCATGGTTCCGAGCGTCGCCAGGAGATAGTAGAACGCCTTCGACGTCTCGAATCCGCGGTGAGTGAGCAGCCGATGGTAGCCCATCGAGATGCCGAGACCGCAGATGAACCAGTAGAGAAATACGGTCACCGCGAGCGCGCTCCAGCTGAACGTCATCGGTGCGAAGACACACAAGACGTGGAGCGCCGCGATCGCGGAAAAGTGGTCCCAGCGAATCCGGTCGAGACCGAAGCGTCGGATTTCGGTCGCGCCGAGGTCGTCGTCGGGGCTGATTTCGGGTTCGAGATTCGAATCGATCGAGAGATCACTCATCGGGGCCTCCCGCATTCGACCGGCGATCGAGCGGCGAACGAACGCCGCCGCTCCCTGTGTTCGAGCACGACACCTCCCGGGGGCTCTCACGAGACTCGGGGCCGCGGTCGCGATCCGGAATCTCGCACACCGGGGTCACCCTAACAGACCCGGGCGGACCCGTCTCGGCAAGCGGTCATCCGGGAACACGATCGGGCGCCCCTGGTCGATCCGAGGACAGCCCCTCCGAGGCAACGTCCACTCCGTGCACACCCGACCGGCCGCGGGGATCCCCCCGGCGAGAAACCGACCTCCAGGGGCCCGCAGCCCCTCCGGGAAGGCCCTCCCCCCCGGCGGCTGGCATGCGGATTGCGTGACGAGGCCCCGTTGCCCGATCCGCTCCCGCGGGTCGGTGCCTCATCACTGGGGAGCGATAGGTGCACCGAGAAATGGCAACCGGAGACCACAAGGTGTGGGTCATCGACTCCACGCCGAAGCGGCGGGGCCGGACTCCGTCCGCGCCTCCCCCCGCCAAGAAGACGCGGCTTCAGCCGTCCGTGCTCACCGAACGGGCGAAGCGCGCGCTGGACTGGCGGGGGAAGGCTCCTTCTCTCTCTCTTCCGCGAGCGGAGCTTCCGCGCGTGGCGGACGGCCCGTGGAGGCAATGGCTGCTTCCCGCGGTCCTCGGCCCGTTCGCGGCGGCGCGTCAGGCCACGTCGGGACTCTCCCGCACGATCTGGCTGACGGCCGGAACCCTTCCCGTGGCGATCGGGATCCTCGCGATCCTCGGCGCTTCGGCCTTCGACGCCCTGGTCGAGACCAGCCGCTTCGGCGTGGCTCTCGGACTCGCCCTTCTCGGCGGATCGGCGCTTCTGGCCGCGCTCGCATGGGGCTTCGGCTCCTTCGCGGCCCGGAATGCCGACCCGGCGCAAGGACCCGGGTCCGAGTGGCGGAATGATCCGCGCTACGTCGGCGTGCTCGGTTTCGTGTTCCCGGGCTTCGGGCTGCAGCTCGCCGGGGCGCCGCGCGCGGCCGCGTTCGTGCGCGGGTGCATGATCGCGGGCTTCGGATCGATCCTCGTCCTGAGCATGGGGCCCGTCGCGTGGCGTCGCCTGCGCTCGGATCCCTTCGCGGGCATCTCGCCGAACGCGTTCGAGCTGGTGCTGCTCGCCGCGACGGCGGTCGCCACGATCGCCGCGATCGTGTGGATCGTGCAGGGTCTGGACGGCATGCGTCGCGTCGCGCGCACCCGCACGCCGTTGCTCACGGACGCCGTCAGCGTCGCGTTGCTCGCGGCGCTGGCGTTCTTCTCGTTCACGTTCCGGCCGGCCGACGTCGCATCGAACCTGCACGCGGTCGCCGACGCTCTCGACGCACAGGGTTTCCGCGTCATCCCGCTCGTGCTCTGCGAGTCCTCGCGGCGACTGGATCAGTCGACGCCGCGATACGCGGCGGACACGATCGATCTCCTCGACGGCCTCGGCCGGCACGACGCGGCCGACGTCCGGCGCCGCGAGCTCGAACGCCGCATGATCGAGTACCTCGACGTCCTCGGGCATCGCGAGACGTTCATGCAGGCCGCCGCGCGCCCGGGACGGGTGGTGATGCAGCCGGCCACGTACGGTCCGATGCCGCAGTGGACGGGGCCCTACGCGACCTACGAGTAGAGGCGACGGACTCGGAAACGTGCGCGGCCCGCGGGATCTCCCCCGCGGGCCGCTCTCGTCTGCCGGCGACTCTCCGGCCTACCGGGAGAGCACGACCCGACCGGTCCGGGAATCCTCGCCGTCGCGCACGCGCAGGAAGTACACGCCCGGCGCGAGAAGGAGTCCCGCCTCGTCGCGGCCGTCCCAGGTCGTCTCGCGGTCCGGACGACCCGCCGCCGTCGGCAGCGCGCGGACACGACGGCCCGCCACGTCGAACACGTCCACCGCGACATCCCGCGACGGGGCCGCGTCGAACCGGATCCGTGTGCGATCGCGGAACGGATTCGGCTCCGCTCGAATCGCGACGTCGCCCGCCGCCTCGAACGCCGGCGCCGCCGTGCCGGACAGCAGCGACTCGAGCGCCGCGCGGATGTTCACGGCCGGTCCGATGTGCCCGCCCGTGCCCTGCGCCCAGCCCGTCGCGATCAGGAGGTCGCGCATCTCCGGGGACGTCAACGGCGTCCCGAAGTACTGGAGCTGCACCGCCTGGATCACGGCACACGACGGCGCCGTGAGCGAGGACGCGGAGCTCGTGCCGTTGAAGCCGTTCGTGTACCACTGGTCCTCATCGGACCCGTTGTACTGAACCGTGCCGTAGCCCGTGGTCGTGACCGCGGTGCCCCAGGCCTGGACGTCCACCCGGGCTCCGTAGGTGCTGAACGACAGCTTGTCGTGATTCGTGTTCGCGGAGCCTGCTCCCACGAGGATCGCTCCGCTGTCTCCCCGCGCGAGGTAGCTCGCGTACGTCGCCGAGTCGAGGTTCTGATTCCCGTTCCCGGCGGCTCCCACGACGACGACTCCCGCGTCGGTGCCGACCTTGACCGCGGTCCACACTCCGAGGTCCAGCTCCGCCGGTCCGTACCCGCCGCCGAGTCCCACCGTCTGCATTTCCAGGAGCACCACGTCGCCGGCGTTCGAGTTCGCGATCGCGTTCGTGATGCAGGTGACGCGACGGAATCCCTCCTCGTCGGTCCATTCCGGATACGTGTGGAACTCCACGCCGGGCGCCATGCCGCTCACGCCGTACTCGTTCACGAGGCCCACGCTGACGCCCGCGACGGCGGTGCCATGTTCGTCCCAGCCGTTCGTGAAGACGCCGGAGCTGATGGTCTGTCCGGGCTCCAGATGCAGATCGATCTCGTTCAGATCCTCGTGCGTCGGATTCCACCCGTACTCGCAATCCGACAGGCGCACGAACAGGCCGGGATCCCCGGCGAACACCGTCGACACGAAGTCGGAGTCGAGTCCGGGGTTCGGCAGACGATAGCCCTGATTCGCGGTGAGGTCGCCGGACGCAGGCGGCAGGTCCGTCGACGGCGGCACGGCGAGCACCTCGAGCGAGGCCCACTCGACGAGCGCTTCGGCCTGCAACGTTTCGCCGAGCGCGCGAAGTCATTCCTTGTTCGCCCCGGGGACCTCCACCACGAGCATCCCGGCGAGGTCGGGCTGGGCACGCCCGGAGCGCGCCTCCGCCCGGCCCTCCAGCGCCGAGAGCGTCGACTCGGGGAGACCGATCAGCGGCCGGAACCTGGCACTCGGTCCGACCGCGGCGATCACGGGCGAGAGATCGCGTTCGGCGGCGGAGACCAGCGTGCCGTCGGCCGCGCTCCGCGCCCGGACGTCGTCACGGAACTTGACCACGAGTCGCTGATCGAACGACTCGACCACGTTCAGCGGTTCGGGACCGAGTTCCCGGCGCGGCGCCGGGGCGGCGGACGTCGCGGCCGCCCCGAAGAGCACGGACGCGAGGACGGCGGGAACGGCGGCCGGGACCAGCAGGCGCTTCATGGGGGTCCTCCTCCCGTGAGTGGTGACCCGCGGACTCTAGCGCGGCGGGGCGGCGACGGCCACTCGTCCCGGGGCCCGCGTGGTACATTGTCCGACCCCTCGCGCGATTGGGCCCGGGATTGCCCCGGACGCACCCGCCTTTCGGTCGAAAGGAGTCCTTACAGAATGGCCTCGATTCTCGAAACCTTGATGCAGCAGGTCACCGGTGGGGGTGCGCTCGAGCAGATCAGCGCGAACCTCGGGACCGATCGCCAGACGGCGGGCACCGCGGTGGCGGCGGCCCTGCCGGCGTTGCTCGGCGCGCTGTCGAAGAATGCGGCCACGCCGCAGGGCGCGCAGTCTCTGAACGCCGCGCTCCAGCGCGATCACGACGGCAGCCTGCTGAACAACCTCGCGGGCTTCCTCGGCAGCGGCCAGACCGCACCGGGGCAGGGCATTCTCAATCACGTGCTCGGCGCCCGTCAGCCCGTGGTGGAGAAGGGCATCGGTCAGTCCACGGGGCTCGATCCCGCCGCGACCGGGAAGCTGCTCGCCATGCTCGCTCCGGTCGTCATGGGCGCGCTGGGGCAGGCCCAGCGGCAGCAGAAGATGGACGCAAACGGGCTCGCCACGATGCTCGGACAGGAGCGCGAGACGATGGCGCGCCACGCGCCGCAGCAGATGGGAGCGCTGAACGCGCTGCTCGACGCGGACGGGGACGGCGACGTCGATCTCCAGGACGTCGCGAAGAAGGGACTCGGCCTGCTCGGCGGTCTGTTCGGACAGCGGTAGCACCTTCTCTTCGCGGGAGGGGGAGCGCGGAAACGCGCCCGCCTCCCGCGTCACCTCGGCCATACCTCCGGCCACCCCTTCCTGCAACTCCGCGCGCGACTTCCCCCGTTCTCCTCGAAACGCCGAGAGCGCCCGGGGTCCGCACGCGACGACCGGACCTCTCGCTGACCGGGGGGTTCTCGTGTCCACGTGCACACGCGTCGCTCGTTCGCTGGGTCTGGTCCTCGCGCTTCTGGCGTCGACCGCGAGCTCGGTACCGGCGGCCTACCAGATCTCCAAGCCCACCGTATCCGGCGGTGCCGTCGAGACGGCGGGCGGCAGCTACCAGCTGTCCGGCACGATCGGCGAAGCAGGCGTCGTGGGGCACACGACCGGCGGCAGCTACCGGCTGTTCCTCGGGTTCTGGCCGAACCCGGTGACGGCGGCCACGGACGTGGTCCTCCCGGGCGAGACCGGCGTCGCGTGGGTCAACGGGTTGTGGCAGAACCAGCCGAACCCGTTCTCCGGCGGAACCACGATCCGCTACGGCGTCGCCACGCCGTCGCCCGTTCGACTCTCCATCTACGACGTCACCGGTCGCCTCGTGGCGCAGCCGGTGTCCGGGCCGCACGCTCCGGGCCGCTACGCGGTGCAGTGGGATGGCCGGGATCGCGGCGGGCGTCCCGTCGCGAGCGGGATCTACTTCTACCGGCTCGACGTGGGCACGTGGACCGAGACCCGCAAGATGGTCGGCGTGCGATGAACGGCTGCCTCGTCTCCCTTTCGATTCTCTCGTCTTTCCTTCGAATCCAACGTTCCGAGGTGGTCGTGATGCGTCCTCTCCGGCGGCTCGCGCCGCTCGCGCTGCTGCTCGTCGCTGTTCCTTCGTTCGCCACGCCCACCCCGGGCGACGCCGAGAATTCCCCCTTCCCGGCCGAGTCGCGCGCCGACGATCGCGTGCCCGTGCTGTTCGTCGCGCCGAACATCCCGTTCCAGGGTCTGCTGCGCGATACCGGAGGGAATCCGGTCACGGGCACGGTGAAGCTGCACTTCCAGATGTACGACGATCCGATCAACGTGCCGGTGATCTGGTCGGAGACGCACGCCACGGTGGACGTGGACGAGGGCCTGTTCCGGGTCGAGCTCGGTTCGATCACGCCGTTCCCGGCCGGCCTCTTCAACGGAGATCGCTGGCTCGGCATCTCCGTGGAGGGCGAGCCGGAGCTGCCTCGCGTGCAGTTCCTGAGCGCACCCTTCGCGCTGCAGGCCGGCGACGCCGACCACGCCGCGACTGCGGACTTCGCCACGGAGGCGAACCACGCGCTCACGGCGGATGTCGCCACCACGAGCGACGACGGCGACTGGATCCAGAACGGGTCCGATCTCCATCACCTCAACGGCCGCGTCGGCATCGGACGGATTCCGACGACCGGCAAGCTCGAGATCGACGGCGGCTCGACCGAACCGTGGATTCTCGCGCAGGGCGGAGGCAGCACGTTCACTCAGATCGGGATGCGCCTGTACGACACCGGCATCGGCGCGAACAACGAGAACGTGCTCGAGTTCGCCCACGGAGGAAACGGCGGAGCGGCGCCGATCGCCCGCCTCGTCTCCAAGAACGAGGGGTCCTTCTCGCTGAACGGCGGCTCGCTGCGGCTCGAGGCGGCGTCCGCGCCCGGCGCGTTCAACACGAACCAGCTGGTCCTCACGCGCGCGATGCGGATCGGCGTTGGCACCGCGACGCCGGCCCAGCTGCTCGACGTCGCGGGGACGACCGGCACGCAGCACCTCCGCATCACCGGCCCCTCGACGTCGTGGGGAACGCAGGTGATCGAGTCCACGAGCGGGGCCACGAACGTGGAAGTGCGCGGCCAGTTCAGTTCCACGAACACCGGCGCGTGGATGTCGCTGCGCGACAACGGCAGCGAGCGAATCTCGTTCGCCGCCCGGAACGGCGACACGAACATCGGTGGCCTCATCGACGTCAAGAACGGGAGCGCGATCCCGACCGTGCGCATCGTGGGGGACACCGGCACGGGCAAGGGTCGCATCACGACTCCCGTGATCGAGATCACCGGCGGGGCCGACCTGGTCGAGCCCTTCCCCACCGCCGGAGACCGACCGCTCGAGCCGGGCACCGTGGTGTGCATCGACCCCGCGCGGCCGGGGCACCTGGAGGCGTCGCGCCGGGCGTACGACCGGCGGGTGGCCGGGGTCGTGTCGGGTGCGGGCGGACTCGCACCCGGCATCCGCATGGGCGACGGCGACGTGAACGACGACGCCACGCTCCTCGCGATGGTCGGGCGCGTGTGGGTGAAGTGCACCGCGGAAAACGGTCCGATCGCGCCGGGCGATCTGCTCACCACATCCGGTCGCACGGGCCACGCGATGAGGGCCGACGACACGCGCCGCTCGGCCGGCGCGGCGCTCGGCAAGGCGATGTCCGCTCTCGACGAAGGCGAGGGGCTGGTCATGGTCCTCGTCAACCTGCAGTAGGGGGCGGCCATGACCTCCCCACGATCGCGACCCCGAAGGGTCCCGCTTCTCGCTCGCCTGATTGCGGTGCTCGTTCTCGCGATGCTCATGTCCGGCGCGAGCGCCGATGCCCGGGAGCGCGCCGTCAGCCGACCGGCGCCGACCGTGACCCCGATCCGGATCGTCGGCGCGGATCCCCGCACGGTATCGCTCCCGAGTGAGTACGAGCGGCGCGATCTGCTCGAGCTTCACGAGGAGTCCGGCGAAGAGGAAGAGGAGGAAGCGTTCCTCCGTCCCCCGATCGATCCGGACGCGCGTCCGGAACTGGTCGTGCCGAGCAGTCCGGAGACGCCGCGACCGCAGGTGTCGCTCGGGCGCGCCCCCGGAGACTTCGCGTTCTACGCGACGCACCAGTACGTCGACGCCGAGACCGGTGACATCACGTCGGGCCGGGCGTGCGAGCCGAGCATCGGCATGAACGGGCGCATTTCCTGGGTCTCGGGGAACTGGTTCGCGAACGTGTCCGGCGACTACCTGGCGAACGCGAACTTCGTGAACCCCGCGAACAACTTCGGCGGCACCGCCCTGTTCTGCTGCGACCAGGTCGTGCAGTACGACCGGACGCGCGGCGCGATGTTCTGGTACCTGCAGTACGGCGTCGACGCGAACGGCAACAACATCGGACGCCTGGCCGTGTCCGTGGGCCAGCCGAACCAGGAGAACAACGTCTGGTTCGCGTACGATCTGACCCCGCAGCTCTTCGGCTACGCCGACAGCACCTGGTTCGACTTCCCGGACCTCGTCCTCGGTTCGAACTTCCTCTACGTGACCACCGACATTCGCGGCGCCCCGGATCGGGCGATCTGCATGCGAATGAGCCTGGACGATCTCGCCGCCGGCAACTCGGTGACCATCGAGAACTTCGTGAGCAGCACGTTCAACATCCGCGGCACGCATGGCGCGGGCAACACGATCTGGGTGGCGAGCCACGTGGACAACAACACGATGCGCATCTGGCAATGGTCGGAAGGCGGATCGCCGTCTTCCCTCACCCGAGACGTGGACGCCTGGTTCGTCGGATCGAACGCGCCCGATCCGAACGGCGTCAACTGGGTCGGGTTCGACCAGGGACGCATCGTGACCGCGTACGTCGCCGGGACCTCGGTGTTCTTCCTGTGGGACTCCGCGGAGGGAGGCTCGTTCCCCTTCCCCCACGCGAGGCTCGCGTCCTTCCGTCAGAGCGATCGCCAGCTCATCCGACAGGGACACACC
>JAGQIB010000225.1 GCA_020431545.1 Gemmatimonadota bacterium | reverse complement strand
TACCGGAGCCCGAGATCGTGCCCTTCCGCTTCCGCCACGTGCACGCCGACGGCTCCGCGTCGGACGAGGACGCGCTCGGCCTGGTGCTCCCGCAGCCGGGCGGCGGCTTCCGGGGGTGGGTCGGGGCGCTTCCTAGCGACCCCGCCCCGTCTTCCGTCGTCCGCCGCGGGAACCGCGTCGGCGACCGGCTCCGCGTCGTCCGCGTCGACTCGACGGCTGCGTCTTCCGCGGCCGGCGGATCGGATCCGGCCGCACCGAGATCAGCTCGGACAGGATGCCGCACGCGACCGCCACGAGCAGGACCGGCACCATGAGCGGTCGCACGTCCCGGAGCGCGTCTCCCCATCCTTGCTGATGCGCGAGACGGGCGGCGCCGGTCGCGGCGAGCAGCACGACGGGCAGGTACGCGATCACGAGGATCGCACCCCGTGCGAGCGGCCCGTCCTCCGCCTCCCACAGGGCGCGCGCGCCGCGTCCCGCTACGAGGAACATCGCGGGCAGCAGCACGACCGACGCGGCGAGGAACGGATCGTGCGGGTGGCCGGCCGGCGTGAACGGCACGAGCAACACCGTCATCAGGAGCCAGGTGATGAGGAACGAGTACTCCTGTCGGCGGTAGCGGCCGGGCTGCAGACCGCGCAGGATCAGCCAGCCGAGCCCGAGCACGAACAGCGGCGGCAGCGTGACGGGCAGCTCGGTCCGGGCGGCATGCTCGGGCAGGCGCATCTCGAGGAACAGCCAGGCGCCGAGGAACAACCACGGCAGCAGTCCGGCGGCGTGCCACGGCTTGCCGCCGGACCACTCCACCCATCGGATCACCAGGATGATCGGCAGCGCGATCACGACGAGGATCGCCAGCGAGTGCGTCGGCGCGAGGAAGCGCTCGAACAGGTCCGGCCACAGGCTCGCGTCCGACGAGGCCCAGCCCGCGGCCGCCGGGAACAGCTTCGGAAACGCGCCGCTGCCGCCGCCCACGAGGACCTCGGCGCACCACGCGGAGAGCAGAGCGGCGCCCGCGAGCACCACGGTGCCGACGGCGGCGAAGAAGGTCTTCTCGCGCGGCGAACGCACGGGGAGAGTGGTCGTGGCGGAGTTCGTGCGCCGCAGCCCGAGCAGCAGCCAGATCACCAGCGTGGTGACGAGCGTGGCGAAGGCGGCGGGTGCCAGCAAAAGGCCGACGCCCAGGAAGACGCCGGCCAGTCCGATCCGGGTCGCGGTGACGCCGGCCATCTCGACTTCACGGTGTCGTGACTGGAGCACCACCGCCCACGCCACACCGAACAGGACGAGGAGCTCTCCGACCACGAACAGGTGGACGGTCGTACCCGCCTGTCGCCACGGATCCGAGACCGCGAGCAAGGCCGCCGCGAGCAGCGCGGCCGCGTCGCCGATCACGATGCGGCCCAGGAAGTAGAGCATCAGGAGCGCCGCGAACGCGGCGGCGAAGGACGGAATGCGAGCCCGCGCGCGCATCTCCGGCGTGATCTCGGAGACGTCGACTCCCTCGATCTCCGCGCCCGCCCACGCCCACGTGGCGCTCGAGAGCGTGCGCGCGAACGACGTCGCGTCGCTCGCCTGATCGGCCGGCGCCTGCACGTCCCGGATCCATTCGATCTCGCCGGCGCGCAGAGGCGTGTCGGACAGTCGCGTGAGGTTCGGCAGCCACAGCAGGAACAGCACCGTGATCCCGAGCGCCGCCCACGGGATCTTCGATTCGATCCCGGTGACCTCGCCGAGCAGCTCGGACGTCGGATCGACGATCCGGGGACGCGCCACCTCGGCCTCGCGCCGACGGAACGGCCAGGTCACGCGTTGCGCTCCCATTCCACGAGCTTTCCCTCCAGCGTGGATCGCACTCGCTCCCACACCCGCTCCTCCCCGCCGTGCGTCGGCACCACCCGGAAACGCTCCGGATGCCGCCCCGCGATCACGCGGTAGGCGGCCCGCACGCGTTCGTGGAAGCCCAGCGCCTCGCGCTCGATGCGATCGAGCGCTTCGTCGCCGCTTCCGCGACTCTGCCTCCGCGCCAGCCCCTCCTCCGGGTCGACGTCGAAGTACAGCGTGAGGTCGGGCTGGACGCCGTCGGTCGCCCAGTCGTTGAGCCGCTCGACCGTCTCGATACCGAGATCGCGCGCGCCGCCCTGGTAGGCGGCGGACGAATCCGTGAAGCGATCACAGACGATCGACACGCCGCGCGCGAGCTGCTCGCGGATCACTTCCTCGACGAGTTGCGCGCGCGAGGCGAGGTAGAGGGCGAGCTCCGCCCGGGGATGCAGCGACTCGACTCGATGGAGCAGGAGATCCCGGATCAGCTCACCGGCGGGAGTCCCGCCCGGCTCGCGCGTCTCGAGAACCTCGTGCCCCCGCTCGCGCAGGAAGGCCACGATTCGTCGGCGCTGCGTCGTCTTACCGGAACCTTCGCCCCCCTCCAGGGTGACGAACAGCCCCCTCCGGCTCCCCATTCCCACTCCCGCTCGGCACCCGCCGGACCGACCGCATATTGCCGCAGGACGGGAGCGACGTAAAGCGAACGTTCATTCCTCGGGGGCGCGGAGGCGGTAGTGGCCCACCCCCCACGTTTCGCCGCCCCGCCGCCCGAAGAGCTCGCGGCAGGCGAGAAAGAACATGCGCCAGCGCCGGAAGGCCCGGGCGCCCACCCGTCGCTCCACCGACTCGCGCGCGTGATCGAGATTCCGGAGCCACGCGTCGGCGGTGCGGGCGTAGTGCGTTCCGTCCCACCACCACTCGTCCTCCACCACGAACCGGTGCGGGAAGCGGTGCGGCAGGTCGCGCGACGGCATCATGCCGCCGGTGAAGAAGTGGCGCCCCATCCAGTCGCCGGGGCCGTCGGTGGAGTAGAACGTCGCCTCGCGGACGTGGGCGAAGACGTGCAGGAACAGGCGTCCTTCCGGACCGAGCCAGTCGCGGACCCGCGCCAGCAGCGCGTCCCAGTTCCGCACGTGCTCGAACATCTCCACGGAGACCACGCGGTCGAAGCGCTCGGTGGTCTCGAACCGGTTCACGTCGGCGGTGACGACGCGCAGATTCCGCAGGCCGCGGCCGGCGGCGCGCGCTTCCACGAACTCCCGCTGCGACGCGGAGTTCGAGACGGCCACGACACGGCTTGCGGGAAACATCTCGGCCATCCACAACGACAGCGATCCCCAGCCGCAGCCGAGCTCCAGGATGCGCTGCCCGTCGACGAGATCCGCGTGACGGGCCGTCCGCGCCAGGGCTGCGTCCTCCGCCTCGGCGAGCGTCGCTCCCGGATGGTCGTACCGGGCGCAGCTGTACTTGAGACGCGGGCCGAGCACCGCCTCGAAGAAGTCCGCGGGCACCTCGTAGTGCTGATCGTTCGCGCGGTCGACGGCGGCGGCGATCGGAGACGCCTCCATCGCCCGCAGGTGCGCGCGGAAACGATCTTCGAGCTCGTCCTGCGGCAGGGACTCGAGCTCGCGCGCCCAGGTCTCGCACTGACCACGGATCGCGGCCGCGAGGACCGCATCCGGCACCAGTCCGCGTTCGGCCGCCTCGATCCCGAGCGGCAGCACGATGCCCGGCAGGGAGAGTGCGCTCACGACGACGCCTTCCGCGGCGGGCCGGGGAAGAACGCGTTCGTGGTTCGCCGGTAGGCGCGGTACGCATCGCCGCGGCTCGCGAGCAGCCGCGCCTCGGTGGGGGGAATCCCGGTGACGAACCGGAGGAACAGGTACATCGCGATCGGCCCGAGCAGCAGCCAGGGCCAGCCCGGCCCGCCGACCCCGAGCGCCACGTACACCCACCAGTGAATCCACTCGAAGAAGTAGTTCGGGTGACGCGTGTAGCGCCACAATCCCTCGCGACAGACGCGCCCGCGGTGCGACGGCTCGCGACGGAATGCGGCGAGCTGGCGATCCGCGAGCCCTTCGCCGCCGACCGACACGATCCAGAGCGCCACTCCGATCAGGTCGAGCGCCCCGAGCGGCGCGCGGCTCCGGGCGGCGCCGAACGCCGGCAGCGCGAACAGCACGATCCAGATCGCCTGCAGCTGGAAGAAGCCGAGGATCCAGGGCTGGAAGCGGCGCCCGAGCTTCTCGCGCAGGTCGCGGTAGCGGACGTCCTCCGCCTCGCCCCGCACGCGACGCGCGAGGTGCAGTCCGAGGCGCAGACCCCACGCGAGCGCGAGAGCGGCGACGAGCGCGCGCCGGGCGGGCAGCCCGTCCGCGAAGGCGGCGAACGTGGCCGCGGCCAGTCCGGTGCCGAGTGACCACGCGACGTCGACGATGCCCGCGTTGTGCGTACGGCGCTGGACGAGCCACAGCGCGAACATTCCCGTCGCGGCCACGACCCAGACGACTCCGATGAGGCCCCAGCCGCTCACGTCGCGGCCCCCGGTCGGCGGAAGCGAACCTGCACGTCGTCCACGTAGTCCTCCCGGAAGCCGGCCTCGCAGTACGCGAGGTAGTAGTCCCACAGGCGCAGGAATGATTCGCCGTAGCCGAGCTCGCGCGCGTCCGCGCGCCGCGCCCGGAACGCGCTCCGCCAGCGACGGAGGGTCTCCGCGTAGTGCGGGCCGAGGGAAGACGTCGACTCGAGCTGCAGATCCGT
>JAGQIB010000224.1 GCA_020431545.1 Gemmatimonadota bacterium | reverse complement strand
GGCACCGGTCCGGCGATCCGCGGCCCGCAGTACGAGGTCGGGCCCGAGGTGGCCGGCCTGTTCCCCGAAGCGTTCGCGGTGCCGGTGGGCGATCCCTCGGAAGGACGCGCCCAGCTCGACCTGCCCTCGTGTGCGCTCGCGCAGGCGGTGGGCACGGGCGTGCCGCGCGACAACCTCGTGGACTTCTCGCTGTCGACGTTCGAGCGTCCCGGCGAGCTCTTCTCGCACCGGCGCGGCGACCGCGGACGCCACTGGGCGTTCATCGGCCGCGCCTGATCCGTTGACGCAGCTCGTCCTCTCGCCGCACTGCCCGCGCTCCATCGGCGAGCAGATCGTGCAGCTTCCTTTCCTGTCCCTGCTCCGGCAGCGGCGAGAGGGGCCCGTGGTGGTCGCGGCGCCGGACGACTCGTACGCGCTGCTCCGCGCGGTGGGCGACGTCGACACGCTCGTGCACCTGCCGCGGCGGCTCGGCGCGCGCGGCTGGCTCTCGGACGTCCCGGCCCTTCGACGTCACGGCGCGGGCGAGGTCTGGCAGCTCCGCAAGCGATCGATTCGCTCGTCGCTGATCGCGCGCCTCGCGAGCTCCGGTCCGATTCACGGGTTCCGCGGGAATCTCACCTACCTGTTTCAGCGGGACTCGCGGGAGTTCGACCGCACGGTGTACCTCGCCGAGCTCTACGCGCGTCTCCTCGACGCGACGCTCGATGATTTCGCGGTCCGCCCCCCGCGAGAAGACGCCGGCCCCGCGCTGATCATTCCCGGCGGTCTCGTGCCGGACAAGCTGTACCCCCTGGAGTCGTGGCTCCGCGTGGCGGAGTCGCTCGGCCGGGAGAGGAGCGTGGAGTTCGTCGCCGGTCCCGGCATGGAACGCGAGCGGGACGCGGCGCGCGCGGTCGGCTTCGCGGTGCACGAGTCTCCGGCATTCCCCGAGCTCCGGCGCCTCGTGACGGGAGCGGCGGTCGTGCTCGGGAACGACTGCGGCCCCACCCACTTCGCGCACATCCACGACGTGCCGCGCGTGACGATCTTCGAGCACCGCATCCAGTGGCGGCACTGGCATCGCCCGACGCCGCGCGCTTGCGTGTTGCGCGGTCCGGCGCCCGGCCGCATCGGGGACGTTTCCGTGGAAGACGTACTCGCGGCCGCCCACGAAGTGATGTCCGCGCCGTGACGGCCGTTGCCGGACCGCCGGTCCTTCGACGATAGTCGACCCTCATGCGAGCCATCCTGCAGCGCGTGGCGCACGCGTCGGTCGAGGTCGAGGGAAGTACGGTCGGCGAGATCGGCCGGGGTCTTCTCGTGCTGGTCGGAGTCGCGACCGGCGACGATGCGGACGACGTCGCGTGGATCGCGCGCAAGCTCACGGAGCTGCGCATCTTTCCGGACGACGCGGGCCGCATGAACCGCTCGGTCGGCGAGGTCGGGGGATCCATCCTTCTCGTGCCGAACTTCACGGTGGCGGGGGACTGTACGAAGGGTCGTCGTCCGTCCTTCGATCGGGCGATGGCCCCGGAGGTCGCCCGACCGGCGTTCGAGGCGTTCGCCCATCTTCTGGTGGCGTCGTCGGGGGTGACGGTCCGGACGGGCGTCTTCGGGGCGCACATGCACGTGGCGCTCGAGAACGACGGTCCGATCACGCTGGTGCTGGAGCGTGCACCGGGTGGTCCTTCCGAGTCCGGGTGAGATCGGCGCGCCGATTCCGGGCGCGCGACGGTCGGTTCCTTCTTCAGCGTGGTCGCGTCGGGTCCGGTGGCGGGCTCGGTCGGATCGTCCGTGAAGCGTGGCAGGACGTGCGGATGATGTCGCCATTCCTCCGTCACAACCGGTACAGGCTGGCCCGATCGGGGGCTCGGGACGGACGAAGGGTGGTCGTCGGGCCGATGGTATTCGAGCGTCAATCCTGAGCACCGTGTCAGCGGGGCACTGACGTGTCGACGGAACACCGGTGTGGAATGGAGGACACGATGAAGGTTCATGCTTCTGCAAGGTCGTTCCGGGCTGCCGCACTGATCGCGGGGATGGCGATCGCCTCACCCGCGTTCGCGAATGGGGACGATCGTCCCGAGACGATCGAACTCGTGGGGACGGTGCGCGACTTCCACGAACGTTCGCATTCGCCCGGTGGGCACACCGATTTCGAGAAGCGTCCGGGGGGCGGGTTCGGGCACTACGTCAATATGGTCGAGGAGCAGCTCGGCGAGGACGGCAAGCCCGTCTATCGGAGCCAGGGCTACAAGATGAGTTCGCAGTGGAAGGACGCGAACGGTCGCCAGGTCGGTCCGTCGTGCAGTTACATCGCGAGTCGTTCCGGCGACCGGGCCGGCTGGGCCTCGGGGAGCGAGGGCAACTGCGTGACGAACGAGGAGAGTTTCCATTCGTGGTTCCGCGACGTCGCGGGCACGAACACGTCGATCTCGCTCCCGATCACGCTGGTCCGCCAGGGGGACACGGACACGTACGTCTTCGACGACCGCAACGATCCGAACCTCGTCGGC
>JAGQIB010000223.1 GCA_020431545.1 Gemmatimonadota bacterium | reverse complement strand
CCCGCTCCCGGAGGCTTCTCCGTGGCGCCCTGGATCGAGATCGACGGCGAGCGCCAGGACTGGGCGCGGGCGGTCGAGAGTGCTCCGACCCTCGCGGACGGCGGCGTGCCGGTGCCGACCGTGGAGCAGCGTTTCGGGGACCACACGCTCCGCGTCACCGCGATCGCCGGCGCCACCGATGCCGAGCCGGTCGCGGTGCGCCTGCGGGTGGAGAACCGGGGCGGCGAGCGTTCCGACGTCCGCCTCGGTGTCGCGATTCGACCGTTCCAGGTCAATCCGCCGACCCAGTTCCTCGCCGTGCGCGGAGGCGCCGCGCTCGTGCGTGATCTCGCGCTCGAGGGAGGCGTGGCGTTCGTGGACGGTACGCCGCGCGTCGCGTTGCTCGCGGAGCCGGACGGGGAAAGCGTCGCGGATTTCGAGCGGGGTGAGATCCTCGAGCGCGCCCGCGCGGGAGAGCTCCCGGCGGCCACCCGGGTGCGGGATCCCCTCGAGGCAGCGTCCGGTACCTTCGTGTTCGACCGATCGCTCGCCCCCGGCGAGGCCGTCGAGATCGGGTATCTCGCCACCGCCGGCGATTCCGTCGTCGTGCCCGGAGCGGCGCGCGAGAATCCCGTCGCCTGGCTCGCGGAGACCGAACGCGCCGCCGTGAGCCGCTGGCGAGACCGGATCTCGCATGTCCGTCTCGAGTTGCCGGAAGACGCCGCGGGACTCGCCGCGACGTTCCGTGCGCAACTCGCGTACGTCCTCGTGAACCGGGCGGGCCCGGCGATCCGTCCCGGCTCCCGTTCGTACCGTCGCTCGTGGATCCGGGACGGCGCGCTCACCTCCTCGGCGCTGCTGCGAGCGGGCGAGTTCGACGTGCCGAGGGATTTCCTCCGCTGGTACGCGCCGTTTCAGTACGAGGACGGCAAGATCCCGTGCGTCGTGGACTGGCGGGGCGCGGACCCGGTGCCGGAGCACGACTCGAACGGCGAGTTCGTGTTTCTCGTGGCGGAGATCCTGCGGTACACGGGGGACCGCGCGATCGCGCAGGAGATGTGGCCGCGCATCGCCCGGGCTGTGAACTACCTCGTGGCGCTGCGCTCGGAGCGCACCGGTCCGGAGTACGACGCGCCGGATCGCCTCGTCTTCCGCGGGTTGATGCCGCCGTCGATCAGCCACGAGGGCTACTCCGCGAAGCCGATGCACTCCTACTGGGACGACTTCTTCGCGCTGCGCGGATTCCGCGATGCGGCGTGGATCGCCCGCGAGCTCGGTCACGGGCGCGAAGCGGCGCGCTGCGATTCGCTGGCGGCGGCCTTCGCGCGGGACCTGGCGGCCTCGATCGAGCTCGCGGGGAAGATCCATGGCGTCGACTACGTGCCGGGTTGTGCGGATCTCGGCGACTTCGATCCGACCTCCACGACGATCGCGCTCTCCCCGACCGGGGGAGACGACGTGATCTCGGAGGAGCGTTTGCGGGCGACGTTCGATCGCTACTGGGAGTTCTTCGTCCGGCGCCGCGACGGGGTCGAGCCCTGGGACGCGTTCACTCCGTACGAGCTGCGCAACGTGGGCGCGTTCGTGCGGCTCGGCGAGGCGGATCGCGCCTGGGAGGTGCTCACGTGGTTGATGGAGCACCGCACGCCGCCGGGCTGGCGCCAGTGGCCGGAGGTCGTCCGGTCCGACCCGCGCCATCCGGGGTTCCTCGGCGACCTCCCGCACACCTGGTGCGGATCCGACTTCGTGCGCTCGATGCTCGACCTGTTCGCGTACGTCGACGAGGACCTGCGCGCACTCCGCGTCGGTCGCGGTATCCCTTTGTCGTGGCGCGATTCGGACGGCGTGACCGCGGTGCGCGAACTGCCGACTCCGTGGGGTGAGATCTCCTGGGAACTCTCGGATCGTGGCACCACGCTGAGGCTCGAGGGAGCCGCGCGGCCGCCGGGGGGCATCCTCGTGGACTTCCCCTGGCTCGGGGAGCCGGTCGTGGTGTCGTCGCTGCCCGCCACGGTTCATCTGCGCGCGGCGCCGCCGTCGGCGCGCTGACGCTCGCGCTCAGTCCGTCGTCCGGCCGATCACGTCGCGGTAGAACCGCGCGCTCGCCTTCGGCGTGCGACGTCCCGTGGTGAAGTCCACGTGCACGAGGCCGAATCGCTTCTCCGTGCCGAGCGCCCACTCGAAGTTGTCGAGCAGCGACCACACGAAGTACCCGCGAACGTCGGCGCCGTGATCCATCGCCCGGCGGATCGCTCCGAGATGCGAGCGCAGGTAGGCGATTCGCTCCGGATCCTCCAGGCCATTCCCGTTCAGCGACTCGGGCTCGCGCAGCGCGGCCCCGTTCTCGGTGATGTAAAGCGGGACGCGCCCGTACCGTGCCGTGAGATCCTCGAGCGTGCGAGTGAGCCCTTCCGGGAAGATCTCCCAGCCCATGTCCGTGTGGGCGGCGCCCTCCACAGGGACGGCGGCTTCTCCGACGAGTCCGGCCGGATCGGCGCGGACCACCGCGCGCGTGTAGTAGTTCACGGCGACGAAGTCCACGGGCGCGCGGATCGTCTCCAGCTCTGCGGCCGGGAAGTCCGGCCAGCCACCGGGATAGGTCTCGCGCAGGATCCGCGGGTAGCGACCGAGCAGCATGGGATCGAGGAACAGACGGTTCATCGTCGCGTCGACGCGCGCGGTGGCCGCGACATCCTCGGGCGAATCGGAAGCCGGGTACTTCGGCTCGATGTTGACGACGGGTCCGATGCGTCCCTCGCGTTCCGCCCGGAACGCGCGAACCGCCTCCCCGTGCGCGAGGGAGAGGTGATGGGCCACCCACGGATACGATGCCGGTTCCCGGAGCGCGGGCGGATGCACGCCGCCGATCCACCCGGCGTACGCGATGACCCAGGGCTCGTTGATCGTGCTCCACCAGGTGACGCGATCGCCGAGCGCGCGGAACACGATCCTCGCGTAGTCCGCGAAGCGTCCCGGGAGTGTCGCGTTGCGCCAGCCGCCGGCGTCGGCCAGCGGCGCGGGCAGATCCCAGTGGTGCAGCGTGACGAACGGTTCGATTCCACGCTCGAGCAGCGCGTCCACGAGGCGCGAGTAGAAGTCGAGACCACGCGGGTTCGGGGCGCCGGTTCCTTGGGGCTGAATGCGGGACCACGCGAGGCTCAGCCGGTACGCGTTCACGCCCATCCAGTCGAGCAGATCCACGTCCTCGCGCCAGCGGCGGTAGTGGTCGCAGCCGGGATCGGCGGTGGAGCCGTTGCGGATGCGCCCGGGCTCCGCCGCGAATCGCGACCAGTCGGAAGGGCCGGCACCGTCGGCGTCGAGCGAGCCTTCGATCTGGAACGCGGACGTGGCCGCTCCCCACACGAACGAGTCCGGAAACCGGGGAACCCCCGAGGGGGATGTCATGCGTCGTCCCCCCGGCCGAGCGTGATCTCGAGCGAGCGCGGACCGGGGGTGGTCGGGAACGGGGCGCGGCAGACGCCCCCCTCGATCGGGAGCGAGTTCCCGTCGAGCGTCGCCGCGACGACCGCCTCCGCGCACCCTCCGGGATTGCGCACCACGATCCGCCAGCGCGACTCGTCCGGCGCCGTCCATTCCACTTCGAAGCCCGACCACGTGTCCGGGATCCGCGGGTTCACGCGCAGTTCGCGGCCGGCGGAGAGCTCGAGTCCGAGAATCGACTCGAGCGCGACCCGGACCATCCAGCCGGCCGAACCGGTGTACCAGGTCCAGCCGGCCCGTCCCACGTGGGGCTCCTTGCCGTAGACGTCGGCCGCGATCACGTAGGGCTCCGCGCCGTACCGCGCGACGTCCTCGGCCGTCGCCGTGTGACACACCGGATTCAGCAGGTCGAGCCAGCGAGCGGCGCGATCGCGCCAGCCGAGTTTCGCCGCGGCGGCCACCACCCAGAGGGCGGCGTGGGTGTACTGCCCACCGTTCTCGCGAACCCCCGGCACGTAACCCTTGATGTAACCCGGATCGTGCGGAGTGTGCTCGAACGGCGGGGTGAGCAGGCGGATGAGCCCTTCTTCCTCCGAGACCAGATGCCGGGTCGCGCTCTTCATCGCGC
>JAGQIB010000222.1 GCA_020431545.1 Gemmatimonadota bacterium | reverse complement strand
CGCGACGTCCTCGTGCTCGAGCGCGCGAACGCCTGGCTCGCGTCCGAGCCCCGACTGACGGCCGAAGTGCGCGCCGCGGGAGTAGGCGGCCGCCTCATCTCCGCGATCGCGGGCTTCGGCGGGGCCGAAGTGCTGGAGGAAGATCTGCTCGAGCTCGCCCGGACGTTCGACGATCGCACCGGTCCGGTCTGGGTCGGCGCGGACTTCGCGCCGGACCTGCGCTCGGATCCGAAGCGGGCCGCGATCCGGGAAGAGCTGCGACGGGCGTTTCCGGGCGCGGAGCGCCACGGTGTACGCGCCGACCGCGTCTCCGATCGTGCCCCCGGAGACGTCCTGGTGCCACCGGCCCGGGCCCGTCGAGTTCCCGAGAACGCCGCGCCCTGGTCGTCGTTGCCGAGCGCCTGGGACGGATTCGTTCGCCCGTGGAGCGAAGGCCGCGCCGCGGCGCTCGCGCCGGATCCGTTGCTCGCGCTCGCCGCGCTGCCGGCGGGGGCGGGCGCGTTGCGGCCGGTCGCGAACGTCTCCGGTCAGCTGCCGGCGTTCGATCCCGCTGCCTGCACGGGCTGCGGTCGTTGCTGGGTGAGCTGCCCGCACGGAGCGATCGAACCGGTGGTCCACGGAGCGGCCGGCCTCCTGAACGAGGGAATGCGCCTCGCGCGCGAGCAGGGCGGATCGGTCGACGTACTCCGTTCCGTTTCTTCGAAGCTCGCGCGCGAGGTCGAAGCGCGGCTCGCGGCGGCGGATGCCCCGGCCACGTTCGACGACGCGCTGGAGCAGGCGTTCCGGGCGATCGAGGGCTCGGTGCCGGACGAACGTCGGGCGAACGTCGCGGCTGCGGTCGCGGCCGTCGGCGCGGCGGTCGGAGCGCTCCCGGTCGCGCGGCCGGAGGCGCTGGAGGGGAACATCGCCTCGATCGTCGTGGATCCGGATGCTTGCACGGGTTGCGGGATCTGCGCGACGGAGTGCGAGCCCGAGGCGCTTCGACTCGAGGAGGCCACAGCGGAGTCGGCCGGCGCCCTGCGCGCGCGGACCGATCTCGCGCTCGCGATGGCTCCGACGGATGCGGCAATCCGGGAGCGCCTCGCGGCACGGGACGACGTGGGCGTCGCGGCGGCCACGTGGCTCGATCCGGAAGCGCGTCACGCGCTCGGTCCCGGCGACGCCGCTCCGGCGGGCTCGCCGGCGCGCCTGGGCCTGCGTCTCGCGCTCGGCGCGCTGAGCGCGGCGCAGGCGCAACGCGACGTCGATGCGCGGGCGCGGGTCCGCGCGGTGCGCGAGCGCGCCGCCAAGTCGATCCGGCACGCGATGCTCGACGTCGTGCCGACCGGAGACCTGGAGGCGATCTCCCGGGGTCTGGAGTCGCTCGGCGGCCGCGACGTGGACGTCGCGGCGCTCGTGTCGCGGCTCGAGGAAGCCGTGGAGACCGGACCGGTGAACGCCGAGCGCCTCGCGCGCGTGGTGGATCGCGCGAAGTCCGTCGTGGATCTCGACGAACGCCTCGCGCGCGCGACCGGACCGGGCCGCCGCACCTACGTCGTCGTGGCGGACCGCGACCTCGCGGAGTGGATCGCGACGTTCCCGGCGCAACCGTTCCCCGGCCCCGCGATCGTGGATCTGGACGGCGCCGGGATCGCGACCGCGTCCGGGCTGCTCGACGAGATCGCGCGCGAGACCGTGGAGAACGCCCGCGCAATCCGTCGCGTGGAGCACGCGCTCACGGGATCGGCCGCGCCCGACCCGCCGGATCTGCCGGCCCGGTTCGAGGACCTGCGGCTCGAGGAACAAGCGCTGGCGCCGCGGGTGGTGCTGCTCCTGGACGACGAGTCGTGGACGGAGCGTCGCGGCGGCGCAGTCGAGTCGTTGCTCGCGCGACGCTTGCCGCTCGCGGTGATCGTGACGGCGGGGAGCGCCGGGGGCGACGCGGGGCGGAGCGAGCTGGCGCTGCTCGCGGCGGCCGGTCGCGACGCGTTCGTGGTGCAGGACACGGTGGCGGATCCGGATCCGCTCGTGCGCGCGATTCGCGACGCGGCAACGAAGGGTGGCCCGCTCCTCGTCCGCGTGTTCGCGCCGCGGCCGGACGGAGAGGCGGCCGCCGCGCTGGAGCGGATCCGGCAGCGGCGCGATGCCGGGGAGTTCGTGCCGTTCCTGGCGAGCCCGTCCGAGCGGGCGCCGCTCGGCACGATCACGCTGCGGGACGGCCCCGCGTCGTCGACCCGCGACGTCCTGCTGCTGCTCGCCGGCAGCGCCGGGCCCGCGATCGAGCGCGCGCGCGACGAGGCCCGCGACGAAGAGCGTCGGCGCGCGGTGGCCGAACGCTCGACCGCGCTGGATGCCGCCACGCACGACACGGAGTCCGCGCTCGTCGAGCGGCTGGAACGTCGGCTGATGGCGCTCGCCGGTCCGGATTCCGAGGACGACGCATGAAGACGTTCCAGCACGGAGTCCATCCCGCGGAGCACAAGGACGCGACGGCCGACTCGCCGACCCGTCGGCTGCCGTTCGTCTCGCACTACGTGCTCCCGCTCGCGCAGCACGGGGGCCGGCCGTCCAAGGCGATCGTGACCGCGGGCGTGCGCGTCGAGCGCGGGGATCCGGTCGCAGAGCCGGACGGGTTCGTCTCCACCACACTGTGCGCGCCGGTTGCGGGCACGGTGACCGCGGTGGAACGTCGCCGGCATCCCTCCGGCGCCCTGGTCGACGCGATCGAGATCGCGGCCGACCCGTGGTCGCCGCAGCGACTCCCGTCCCGGGACCCGCTCGACTGGGCGGCGATGCCGCTCGAGGAGTTCGTGGCGCAGGTGCAGCGCGCAGGCATCGTGGGGCTCGGCGGCGCCGCGTTCCCCTCGCACGTGAAGTACAAGGTGCCGGAGGGGCGCAGGCTCGAACGGCTCGCCGTGAACGGCTGCGAGTGCGAGCCGTATCTCACGTGCGATCACCGTCTCATGGTCGAGCGACCCGAGGCGGTCGTGCGCGGGGCGATGATCCTCGGCGCGAAGCTCGGCGTGCGCGAGATCGTGGTGGGAGTGGAGGCGAACAAGCCGGACGGCATCGCGGCGCTCGAACGGGCGGCGAAGGAGGCGGCGGGCTCCACGGACGGTCCGACCGTCGACGTGGTGCCGCTCGACGTGAAGTATCCCCAGGGCGCCGAGAAGATGCTCATCCGTGCGCTGTGGCGCGAAGAGGTGCCGGCCGGAAAGCTGCCGCTCGACCTCGGCGTCCTCGTGAACAACGTGCAGACGATGGCGGCGCTCGCGGACTGGTTCGACCGGGGCGTTCCCCTGATCGAGCGCTGGCTCACGGTGTCGGGACCGGGCGTGCGCGAGCCGGCGAACCTCGTCGTGCCGATCGGCACGTCGGTGCGGGACATCCTGCACCACTGCGGCGGCCTGTTGCCCGAGGCGCGGGAGGTCGTGCTCGGCGGCCCGATGATGGGGCAACCGCTCGCCACCCTGGACGTTCCGGTGCTCAAGGGAACGTCCGGGATCCTCGCGTTCACGGAGGCGCGCGCGGCGCGACCGACGGAATACGCCTGCCTGAAGTGCGGGCGGTGTCTGGAGGCGTGCTCGAACTTCCTGAATCCGTCGCGTCTCGCGCGGCTGGCGCGCGCCGGCCGGTTCGACGACATGGATCGTGCCTTCGCGATGGACTGCATGGAGTGCGGCGCGTGCTCGTGGTCCTGCCCGTCGAACATCCCGATCGTGCAGCTGATCCGCGTGGCGAAGTCCGAGATCCGCAAGCACGGAAAGGGCACGAAGTGAGCGATCTGGCCTCGCGCGAGCACGAACCCGACTCGCTGATCCTCCGGGCGGCGCCGTACGTCTCGCGTTCCCTGACCACGCCGCGCCTCATGACCGAGGTGCTGATCGCGCTCGTACCGGTCGTCGCGGCGGCGGTCGTGTTCTTCGGCCCGTCGGCG
The DNA here is from genome assembly GCA_020431545.1 of Gemmatimonadota bacterium. Classification (GTDB taxonomy): domain Bacteria; phylum ARS69; class ARS69; order ARS69; family ARS69; genus JAGQIB01. The sequence continues at coordinate 25,018 of JAGQIB010000222.1, read as the reverse complement.
CTGCTCGTGCTCGCGGCGTCCACGCTCGGGTCCGTACTCGCGGAGTGGGCGTTCGGCGGCCGGCGCGGGTTCGTCGCCGCGTTCCGCGACGGAAGCGCGCCGCTCACGGGACTACTGCTCGGGCTCACGTTGCCCCCGGCGATTCCGCTGTGGATGGCCGTCCTCGGCGGCGCCGTCGCGATCGCGCTCGGGAAGACGGTCTTCGGGGGGCTCGGGCAGAACGTCTTCAATCCCGCTCTGGTGGGCCGCGCGTTTCTGCAGGCCGCGTTTCCCACCGTGCTCACCACCTGGTCGCCTCCGGCCGGCGAAGCCGCGCCGTGGCTCGCCTGGCGCGCGACGAACTTCGCGTTCCCCTTCCTTTCCCGCGCGGGCGTGGACTCCGTGACCGCCGCGACGCCGCTCTCGCTCGCGAAGTTCCAGGGCGTGACCACCGCGGTGCCGTCTCTTCTGAGCGGACACACGGCGGGATCGCTCGGCGAGACGAGTGCCGGACTGCTGCTCCTGCTCGGTATCGTGATGGCGGTCCGACGACTGTTCGACTGGCGGATCCCGCTCGCGATCCTGCTCGCGGTGGCGGCGTTCGGCGGGTTGCTGCACGTGCTGCTGCCGGCGCGCTGTCCGTCGACGCTGTTCCTGCTGTTCTCCGGCGGATTGCTCCTCGGCGCCGTGTTCATGGCGACGGATCCCGTCACGTCGCCGGTGACGCCGCGCGGGGCGTGGGTGTTCGGCGCGGGGATCGGAGTGCTCGTGGTGCTGATCCGGCTGTTCGGCGGCCTGCCGGAAGGCGTGATGTACGCGATCCTGCTGATGAACGCGATGGTGCCGCACGTGGATCGATGGACGCAGCCGCGGCCGTTCGGACGGGGGAGGGCGGCATGAGCACCGGCTCGAGCGTGATCGTGCCCGGACCGACCCGGGAACCCGGCTCGCTGAAGCTCGTCGCCACTCTGGTCGTGGCCGGCGTGCTGTCCGGCGCCGGGCTCGTGGCGACGTACGACGCCACGTTGCCGATCGTGCAGGCGAACCAGGCGCGCGCGCTCCGCGAGGCGGTGTTCCTGGTGGTGCCCGGATCCACGAAGCTCGAACCGTTCGCGTGGCAAGGCGACCGCCTCGTGGCCGCGGCGGAACCGGGGACGAACGCGAGCGGCGCGCCGCCGGCCGAGGTGTTCGCCGCCCGCGACGACGCCGGCACGCTGCTCGGCTACGCGATTCCCGCGGAGGGCGCGGGATTCCAGGACACGATTCGCCTGCTTGTGGGCTACGAGCCCGCGGGGCGACGGATCGTGGGGGTCAAGGTCCTGGAGAGCCGGGAGACTCCCGGCCTCGGCGACAAGATCGCGAAGGATGCCCAGTTCGCGGCGAACTTCGAGGCGCTTGCAATCGATCCGGAGGTCGTGCTCGTGAAGCGCGGAGAGAAGACGGCGCCGAATCAGGTCGACGCCATCACCGGGGCGACGATCTCCTCGCGCGCCGTGGTGAAGGTCCTCGACGCCGTGGCGCGCACCTGGGCGTCGCGCCTGGAGAGTGCGTCTTGAAGGCGCGTGAGCTCTCGGTGCGGGAGGAGCTCCTCAAGGGGCTGTGGCGCGAGAATCCCGTCCTCGTGCAGGTGCTCGGGATGTGCCCGTCGCTTGCGGTCACGAACACGGCCCCGAATGCGCTCGCGATGGGCGTGGCGACGTTCTTCGTGCTCGTGGGCTCGAGCTTCCTCGTCTCCAGCCTGCGGAAGGTGATCCCGAAGCCGGTCCGCATCTCCACCTACATCGTGATCATCGCGACGTTCGTGACGATCGCCGATCTCGTCCTGCAGGCGTTCGTGCCGGGCATCCACAAGGAGCTCGGCGCGTTCATCTCGCTCATCGTCGTGAACTGCGTGATCCTCGGCCGGCAGGAGGCGTTCGCGTCGCGGCACGGAATCCGCCTCGCGGTGGCGGACGCGGTGGGCATGGGCGCGGGGTTCACGTTCGCACTGTTCCTGCTGGGCGCCACGCGGGAGATCCTCGGCAACGGCACGCTGTTCGGCGTGTCGCTGTTCGGTCCGAACTTCGAGCCCTGGGTCGTGATGATCCTGCCCCCCGGCGGGTTTCTCATGCTCGGCGCGATCCTGCTCGTGTTCGGCGCCTGGAAGGCACGCGCGGCGGCCCGGGCGAAGGCCGCCGCGGTCGAGCCCCTGCGAAAGGCGGCCGCATGAGCGGGCATCTCCTCTGGATCTTCCTGGGCGCGATGGTGGTGAACAACTTCACGCTGTCGTATTTCCTCGGGCTGTGTCCCTTCTTCGGTGTGTCCGGGCGTCTCGATACGGCGTTTCGTCTCGGGCTCGCGAACATCTTCGTCCTGGTGATCACGTCGGCGTGCGCGTGGGCGCTCGACCGGTTCATCCTCCCGTACGCCCCGTACCTGAAGCTGATCAGCTTCATCCTCGTGATCGCGAGCGTGGTGCAGTTCGTGGAGATGGCGATCAAGAAGCTCTCGCCCGCACTGTTCCGCGCGCTCGGGATCTTCCTGCCGCTCATCACCACGAACTGCGCGATCCTCGGTCTCGCCCTGTTCCAGACGAACCGCGGCTACGGATTCCTCGAGGGAATCGTGTTCGCGATCGGCGCCGGGGCCGGCCTGACGCTGGCGCTGGTTCTGATGGCCGGCATCCGGGTCGAGGTGGAGCTGTCGGACGTTCCGGCCGCGGCGCGGGGCACCGCGATCCAGCTGCTCATCGCCGGCATCCTGTCGCTCGCGTTCATGGGCTTCGCCGGCCTGCTCGGGGCGGGCTAGTCATGTGGACGGACGTCGTCGTGGTGCTGGGCCTCGGAGTGGCCACCGGGATCTGGGGATGGCTTCGTCTCCGGGCGGCCGGAAGCCCCGTCTCGACGACCGGTTCTTCCGGATGCGGCTGTTCGCGGGTCTCGCCCGGGGACGCCACCGGGGACCGCTGCAACCGACAGTGAGCGTTCCTCACAAGCAGCCAGGGTCTCTTCCCGCAGCCGCGCGCCCTGGGGTATTCTCTTCGCGATGCGCCTGCGGGCGGCGGGCGGTCCTCTTCCTCCGCGGCCCCGGGATCCGCTAGAATCCGCGTCTGCTGCCCCTTCACCCGGAGCCCCCCGGAGCCGCTCTCCATGCTGCATTTCGCGCGCCTGCCGCGCCGCACGTCACTCCTTCGGAGCCGGTCGACGCTCGCCTGGAGCCGAACCGCGCTGGCGGCCCTGGGCCTGCTCCTCGTTGCGGGCACCGTCCACGCGCAGTCGGTCTGGATCGGCTTCGACAAGATCCTGCGCGTGAACGGTCAGCGGTTCTTCCCGGTGGGTCTCCTCGATCTCGGAATCGAGCAGTACCCGGACGACTGGAACGACCGCATTCGTCAGTCGGGCGCGAACACGGTGTGGGATCTCGGATTCGCCTACTCGGAATCGCTCGCGACGTGCGCCGCCATCCGCGACTCCGCGCTCGCGACCGGCTACTACGTCGTCACCGGTTCGCCGGACACCTGGAACTGGGACAATCCGAACACGCCGGAGTTCGAGGTCGACAATCCGATGTACGAGAACAACCTGCTCGAGGATCTCGACCAGTGCTTCCCCTGGAACGGTCGCCACCTCGGCTACGCGAACCGGGACGAGCCGGTGTGGACCATCTCCCGCGGCCAGGTCGGCGACATCGACAGCCTGCACGTTCTCGAGACGTTCGAGCAGCTGCACGACGTCGACGGCGCGCGACCGGTGGTGATGAACTTCGCGCCGGCGCACCTGTCCAAGGATCTGCAGACCTGGAAAGACGACGTCTCGGGCTACATCCCGGCCACGGATATCGTGCTCTTCGCGAGCTACCCGTACCCCGCCGGTCCCGGAACCTGCACGGACTTCAACGTCCTCGGCTGGCCCGAGTGCAAGATGGATCGACTGCCGATCGCCGCCGACATCTTCCTGAACGAGCTGAACGAACCGGGGCAGCCGCTCTGGATGATCGTGCAGGCCCACAAGTCGATCCCGCTGAAGGAGTCCCGCTGGGAGGCAACGCAGTCGATCATCCACGGCGCGACCGGACTCCTGTGGGCGGGCTGGACCTGGTACCACGAGCTCGGCAGCGGCGAGGACAACTGGGACGTCACCCGGCAGGTGATCTCCGAGTTCGCGTCGATCGCGCCGAGCCTGGCGCAACCGAAGCTGGAAGGCGTCTCCGACAACCAGGCCGACGTGGACACCTTCGGGCGGAAGGACGTGGAGGAGGAGGGACTCGTGTTCGCCGCGAGCCGCAACGGCTACTCGGGACCGGCCACGATCCACGTCCCCGGAAACCTCGACGCCGAGTGGGCGGAGGTGCTGTTCGAGCAACGCTGGATTCCGGTGAACGGGGATCAGTTCACCGACACGTTCGACGGCTACGAGGCCCACGTCTACCGCATCTACCGCGACCCGGACGCGCCGACGGCCGCGCCCGAGATCGCGGCGGCGGGGGAGTTCGCGCTGCGCGTGTTCCCGAATCCCGCGGAGGGCTCCGTCCGCGCGACGTTCACCGCCCCGGCCGACCTGCCGGTGGAGTTCGCGGTGTACGACGTGCTGGGCCGTCGCGTGGCGGACGTGACCGCGCGGAACCGCACCGACACGTCGGGTGAGATCCGCTGGGACGCCGTCGACGACGCGGGGCGGCGGGTGCCCGCCGGAACCTACTTCCTGCGCGCGGTCGCCGCGGACGGTCGCCGCACGACCTCCAAGGTGCAGCTGCGCTAGGGCGCGCGGCTAGCGAAGCCGTGACACCTTCACGGAGCGCCGCTCTCCGAGCGCTTCGAGCCGGGCGAAGTACACGCCGGCGGCCACCGGGTCGCCGGCGTCGTTCGTTCCGTCCCAGGTGACGGCGGTGCGACCGGCGGGCGCCTCGCCGGTCCGGAGTTCCCGGATGCGCCGGCCCGTGACGTCGTGGATCGACACGTGGGCGGTTCCCGCCCGGGGCAGCGTGAACGCGAACAGCGAGCGATCCGCGGTCGGGTTCGGGAAAGGCGCCTCGAGCGACGGTCCGCCGGCCACGTCGGCCACGACCGGTGCGTCGACCACGGTCGTGAGATCGAACGTGAACGCCGAGCGACCGTGCGTGCCGGCGACGAGCGCGCGCGAGTCGTCGTGCAGCTCGAGATCCGCCACGACGCACAGCGGCAGCCCCGAGCCGAGTACGGTCCACGTGCCGCCGAGATCCGCGCTCGTGTACACGCCGACGTCCGTCGCCACGTAGAGTCGGTTCGTGTCCTGGGGATCCACGATCAGGTCGTTGGCGGGCGCGTTCGGAAGATTGCCGCTGATGTCGGCCCAGGTCGTGCCGTGGTTCGTGGTGCGGAACACGTGCGGCGTGAACACGTCCTCGCGGTAGCCCGAATGGGTCACGTACGCGATCGCGTCGTCGCCCGGATCGACCGCGACCCGCGTGACCCAGCGTACGGGCAGGCCCGCCTCGACGTTCGACCACGACGAGCCGCCGTTCGTCGTGACCCACACGCTGCCGTCGTCCGCGCCGGAGTAGATCGTGCTCGGCGCCGACGGGGCCAGCGCGAGCGTCGTGAGCGTGCCGAACACCAGGGCGCCCCCGCCGGCGCCGTCCGTGAGATCCGGCGAGATCGCGCTCCAGCTGTTCCCGCCGTTCGTCGTGCGGTGCACCCGGTACGTGCCGGCGTACAGCGTCTGCGGCTCCGTGGGATGCATCACGAACGGCATGTGCCAGTTCGCGCGTCCGTCGCCCGCGCCGTAGAAGATCGAGAAGAAGTTCGACCCGTCGGTCGCCTTGGAGAGACCGCCGTACTGGTACTCGCCGTAGATCGTGTTCGAGTTCGTGGGGTCCACGACCACGGTGAAGCCGTCGCCCCCGATCAGGACGTCCCAGTCGTCGAGCGCGCCCGTGAGCGTGCGCGGGGTGGAGTTGTCCTGCGTTCCGCCGTAGATGCGGTGCGGGAGCTGCGGGTCCACCGTGATCGCGTAGAACTGCGTGATCGGCAGGTCCGGCTTCTTCGACCAGCTGGCGCCCGAATTCACCGAGGTGTCGACGCCACCGTCGTGGCCCGCGATGAGGCTGGCGCCCGCCGCGGGATTGATCCAGAGGTCGTGCTGGTCCACGTGGATCGGCGTGCGGTCGGACCAGTTCACGCCGCCGTCCGTCGAGCGCTCGAGCGTCACGCCGAGGACGTACACCTCCGAGGGGTTGGTCGGAGAGACCCGGATCTGCCCGAAGTACCAGCCGAACGACGAGTACGGATTCCCGATCGACGAGTTGCTCACGGCGCTCCAGTTCGTGCCGAAGTTGTCGGAGCGGTAGACGTCGTCGAGGTAGGTGCCGGACGTCGTGTTGAAGCGCGAGTACACGGCGTACACGCGCGACGGCTGGCTCGGGGCGACGGCGAGCCCGATGCGCGCGACGTCGGAGCCCGTGGGCACGCCGCTCGTCATCTCGACCCACGTGTCGCCGCCGTTCGTGGAGCGCCAGATTCCGGAGTTCGGACCGGAGACGATCCGATCGCTCGGCGAGCGCAGCCGATCCCACATCGCGGCGTACACGCGATCACCGTTCGTGGGATCCACCACCACGTCCGTCGCGGAGGTCATGTCCGAGAGGAACAGCACGCGACTCCAGGTGGCGCCGGAGTCCGTGGAGCGGTAGACGCCGCGGTCGGGGCCGGTCGAGAACAGGCCGCCGGCGACCGCGACCCAGATTCGCGCGGGGTTCGTGGCGTCCCACGCGATCTTCGCGATGCGTTGCGAGTTCGGCAGCCCGAGGTTCGTCCACGTGTCGCCGCCGTCCGTCGTCTTCAGGATGCCGACGCCGTCGTACGAGTCGCCGGACGTGTTCGCCTCGCCCGTACCGCAGAGGAGCACGCCGGGATCGCTCGGGTGGTGCGCGAGCGCGCCCACGGAGAGGCCGCCGAAGTCGTCGAGAAGCGGCGTCCACGTGTTGCCCGCGTCCGTCGTTCGCAGGACTCCTCCATCCGCGGCGCCGATCCAGTAGCGCGACGCGTTCGTGGGGTCGACCGCGATCGCGGTCACCCGCCCGCCCACGTTCGTGGGGCCCGCGGCCTGCCACTCGCCGCCGACGGCGCGTCCGCGCTCGGGAGCGAGGGCGCGCGCCTGTCGCAGCGCGCGCGCGTACGCGCCCTGCGGGAGGTCGTGGGCGGGCCAGGCGCGCTGGAAGTGGAACCACTCGTTCGGCTGCTTCGGCGGCTCGGTCGGCGACGGCGTGTCGCGGGCGACGAGCAGGCCCCCCGCGAGAAGAGCGCCGGCCAGCAGGACCGGGGCGACGGGGCGGCGGAGTAGCGGCGGGCGCGGCATGGTCTCGCTCCGGTGGTGGTCGCGGGAGGGGGCGCCAGCGAGTATATCAGGCCGCCCGGCCGGCGCGGCGGAGGGGTCCTAGGAGGCCGGAGCGGACGGGGCGGGAGTCGCCAGCTCGCCGAAGCGTTGCGCGTGCGCGAGCCACTCGTCCCAGAACTGCTGTGTCGTCGCGTCGACCGAGAGGAGTCCCTGCTCCCGCGCGATGCGGGCCGTGTTCAGCAGTCCTCCGTGGGGGATGACCTCGAGCGGGCGCAGCTCCGCGTCCGTCCGGATCAGGGCCGTCGCGCTCCGGGACTCGAGTCCGATCTCGATCTGGATCTGCCGATCGATTCCCCGCCACGCCATCTTGTGCGCGTGGAGTCTCTCGATCCCCACCGCGTCCATGATCTCCCGGTCCCAGGCGGGGAGGACGAGCCGCGCGAGTGCGCCGTCGTCCACCGGCCCCTCTTGCGTCATCATCCGATTCGACGAGTCGTCCCGGGCGCAGCCGGACAGGTGTTCCGCATCGAGCAGGACGATGGTCGCGCCGTGATGCGCGTTGTTCGTGCCTGCGGCGAGGATCTCGTCGTCGCCGTCCCGATCGACGTCCGCCGCGAGCACCTCGTCGAAGTATCCGGGGTGCCAGTAGGTCCCGAGCACGTGGCCGTCGCGATCGAGCGTGCGGAGACCGGCCGGGTAGTAGATCTCGGAATGGAACGCCGCCGCGATCTCCGCCTCGCCGTCGCCGTCCACGTCCGCGAACGCGAAGTCGTTGCACCAGACGGCTCCCACGCGGACCAGGTCGGCCGGGAAGTACCGGATGAGTTCCTCGGGCGACATCTCGTGGCGCCAGACCTCGCGGTTCCGCCGGAAGTCCCAGTCGAGAACGGGACCCGGTCGCCCCGACTCCGAGTAAAGCGAGACCACCACCTCGCGCGGGCGACGTCCCCACGGAGCGATCTCGGCCCGCGAGACGCGCGCGGGAAACTCGTGCGTCCAGATCACCTCCTCGCCGGACAGGCTGAGGATCTGGACCACGTTGCCCTCGAACAGGACCGGAGGGGTCTCGCGCGCTCCGAACAGGGCGCCCTTCGCCGCCGCGATCAATGCGGCCAGGACGATCGCGTTCAGCAATAGCGATGTCGGCAGGAGCCAGCGGCGGCGGCGATGACGATTCGCCGTGCGGGCCATGCGTTCACGGAACTGCCGGACCTCCTGGAGGCCGTCCCGTTCCAGCCGATCGAAGTCCACGTGGGCGGTGGATTCGGGGGATTGATCGTCGACGGGCGTCATGCGGTCTCCGGATCAGGCGAGCAGATCTTCGAGGAAGCCGTCGTCGCCGAAGTGACGACGGAGCAGCACCTTGATCTGCTGGATGTGCGCGTACACCCGTTCGACCGGCATCCGGAGCAGACGCGCGCTCTCCCGCGGTTTGCACCCCTCGATGAAGTGCAGATCGAACAGGGGAGTGTAGCCGTACGGCCGGAGGAACTCGCGCATCCGCGCGATCCAGTTCGCCCGGTCCCGTTTCATCATCAACTCTTCCGGCGAGGGCGCCATTTCCGGGCATGCGCGAATCGCGTCTTCGTAATCCTCGCGGCGACGGACCCCGGCACTCTCCAGGAAGCTCAGGATGTCGCACCAGATGGCGCGCACCAGATACGCCCGGAGCTCTTCGGGCAGGGGCCGCCGGTGGCGGCGGCGCTCCGGCTGCCACTTGTGAGGCTCCCGAAGCAGCTTCGCCACGCACCCGGAGACGAAATCCGTCACGTCCTCGGGGAGGCGGTTGCCGGTCTTGCGGCGAAATCGGCTCGCGGCGTCACCGAGATCCCGGAGAAGATGCTTCCACTCGTCGTCGCTCATGCCGGACAGGTACGCGCCGGCATCGAAACCACCAGACATGTTCGAGGCTCCTTGCGCCCCGCGAAAACGGCCAGGGCCAGCATGCCCGGGCCGTCGGGGGGAGGTCAAGGTTCTCGCCGGCCGGGATCGCGCCGGGATTGCGCCGGGATCGCGCCGGGATCGTGCGGGGATCGTGCCGCGGGGAGCGGAACTTCGCCCGCGGGCGCTTCACTTCTTCATGCGGCATCGATCCTCAAAAAACGGGACCTCGCCGGAAGTACGGAACGAGGACGAAGGCCCTCGGCAGGCCCCGACCTCTTCGCGACCCAGGGGGGATGCCGGTTTGCCCTTCCGGGGGCGTCGGCGCGGGTCGCGATCTTCCCGGTCCGTCGTGCCCATCGGTTCCGCGAAACGGCCTGTGAGCGGGTTTCCAGGGCACGACGGCCGGGGCCCCCTCCCGTCCGGGTCCCGTTCCGGTCCAGAGCGGGGTGAATTCCGCGTTCGATCCGGCCGATACTTCCCGGGAAGGGCGCCTTCCCCCCGGCGTCGTCCGCCCGACCCCCTCGGGCTCCGGCACCGCTCCCCCGAGCGGACATCTTCCCCCGCGGAAAACGTCATGGAGCGCATTCGTTGGGTCGGAGGTCGCCCCGTCCTCCCGGCGAGAATCCTCGACGAGGCCATCTTCGAGGAGTGGGTCCGCCACGCCGGTTCGATCGCGGAGCGACGGGCGAGGGTCGGGTTGCCGTTGCCGTTCCTGTTCGGGCGATCCCGCGCCCGGCGTCGTCTCGAGCGCGACCTCCGGCGCGCGCTCGACGCGCCGCCGACGCTGCGAGGTCCGCTCGAGGCGGCTCTGGCGGAGCTGCCGGCGATCGTCGCGACGCTCGCCACGGAGATCATCTCGCATCGCCTGCTCGTGCTCGTGCACACGGAGGCCGCGCGACGTTTCGTGGCGGTGCCGCGCGAAGCCGTCGTGCGCCGGATCGTGAGGCGAGCGTACGAGCGCGTCGGATCCTGGCCGTCGCTCGGCGCCTACGACGGCGTCTGTCGCGCGATCGTGGAGGCCTGGGCGCGCGACGCGGAGCGCGTGTTCGTCGAGAGCGCGCGAGAGACCATTCCCGCGGCCGTCGCGCGGCGCGGATCCATGATCGCGGCCGTGGATCGGGACTACGCCTGGGGTGAGGCCGCGCCGGCCGGTCACTACTGGCTGGCCGAGACCTCGATGTCCACGCTGGATCTGGATCGACGGGAGGATCGCGCGCGCTTCGCGTCCACGCTCGAGCGTTCGATCGCGCGTGCGCGGGAGACGCTCGCGGATCTGCCCGCCACGGAGCGCACTTCGTTACGCGTCCACCTGCGAGAGGTCGCCACCGGGCAGGGCGTCTCGGCGCCGTCGGCCCGGCAACGTCGACCCTCCGGCACGATGGAAGCGCCGCACCTGCTCGCGATCTCGCCGAACCAGGTGCGTTCGCCGGGCGAACCGGAGGCACCGAGGCCCGGACACCGTCGCAGCGGGAGCTGACGGGATTCGCCGTCACCCGATCCTGACCGAAAGGCCCCCGACCCGCCGGAGCCGACGCGAGGCGACGGTTCCGGTACATTGGCCGGGCACCCGAGTCGGGAGTGGGCGGGATGTGCACGGTCACGTGGCGACGTCGTCCGGACGGCTACGATCTGCTCTTCAATCGAGATGAGCTGCTCTCTCGCGCGGAGGCGGATCCTCCCGCGGAGTTCGAGCGGGACGGAGTCCGCTGGCTCGCACCGACCGACCGCGACGCGGGCGGCACGTGGATCGCCGTCAACGAGTGCGGCCTGACGTTCGGACTCCTGAACGGGATCCACGTCCCGCTCGAGCCGAGGGACTACACGACTCGCGGTCGGATCGTCGCCGAGCTCGCGCGGAATCGCGCGCTCGCCGGCGTCCGGGCCGCGCTCGATCGCTTCGATCCGGATCCCTACCGACCGTTCCGGCTGCTCGTGGTCGCGCCGGATCGACCGGCGCTCGTCGCCGAGTGGGATCGCGCGTCCTTCCGGGTCGACGTCTCGGCCGAACACCGAAGACCGCTCGTCTCCTCGTCTTTCGACGAATCGGCGGTCGGCGTCGCCCGGCGCGCGGAGTACGAACGCGTCACCGGGCATCCGGCGACGTCGCCTCCCGGGCGATCCGCGGCCGAACCCGGGCTCGCGGAGCTCCTGGCGTTCCATCGCAGCACGCACGGAGGACCGTCCGCGTACACCGTGTCGATGGAGCGGCCGGACGCCGCGACGCGAAGCTTCACGCGGATCCATGTGAATCGCGACGACGCGCGCATGATCTACTCGTCCGGACCGCCGGCCCGACCGGGGCCGGAATCGAGGTTGCGCCTGGCGCGGTCCCCGCTATGCTCCTCTTCCTGGTCCGAGGAGGGTCCGTGACCGATTCCACCCCAGCGCCCCGCAGCGACGACGAGCATCCGGTGGACCGGGTCGGGGAGGCCACGATCCATCGGCTGATCGACCGCGAGCACGACCTCCTCGTGATGCGCGCGGATTTCGGACCGCTGTTCGCGGCCTACCTCGACCATGTGCGTCGCTGGGAGTCCGAACCGGACGACCTCTCGCAGACGTTCATGCGGCAGGGACTCGGCGCGGCCGCGCTGCACCTCGCCGCGCGTCCCGACGGCGAGACGGTCGGGTTCACGATCAACGTCCACCATCCGCCCACGAACGTGTTCCTCACCGGCGACAACACGGAGTGCACGGTGGTCGGTCGGGTGTTCACGAAGGACGTGAAGCCCTCGGAAGAGAGCCGGATCTTCGTGCAGTCGAGTCGCCTCGGCGCCGCGCCGATCCAGAGCGTGGTGCAGGTCGAGGGACTCGATATCCTCCAGATCTTCGAGCAGTACTGGGACCGCTCCGAGCAGGCGACCGCGCGCTTCGTGGAGATCGACGACGCGCACTTCGCCATGCTGCTGGCCCTGCCGGAGGCGGACGACGAGTGGCTCAAGGGCCTCTCGCGCGATCAGGCGCTCGGGATCGTGGACGACGAGCTCAAGTCGCTCGGCCGACGTGTGTACAAGTTCCTGTGCGGCTGCAATCCGGATCGCATGATGGAGCTCGTGCGCGGTCTGTTCGAGAAGGATCCCGAGGAGCTGTTCCGGGGCGACCCCGGCGTCGAGATCCTGTGTCCGCGCTGCGGTCGTCGGTGGTGGCTGGATCGCGCCGAGTTCGACGCGGCGACGGATGCCGAGCTCGACGCGGCGGCCGATGCCGCCTCCGGCGACGATCCGACGTCGCCCGAGGACTGATCTCCCTCCGGTCGCGCCTACTCGAACGTGCGGTGCGACAGGAAGCGAACTTCGTTCGCCCCCACCGTGACGCCGGCGAACCCGACCCGTTCCTTCTCTCGCCCGTCCGGTCCGAAGCAGACCATCTCGAGGTCGTGCGTGCCCGGCGGAACCACGAGGCGCGCCACCTGGATCGTGCGGGGCAGCGTGATCCAGCTCCGCGTGTCCGCTTTCTCCGTGGCGGCGGTCAGCAGGTTCGTGAGTACGCCCACCACCTCGTTCTCCTTCCGGGCGGCGCGCGTCATCGCGTACTTCGCGAGTCCGCGCGCGATCGTCCGGAGCAGGATGTTGCCGGAGCGGTCCTCGAGTCCGTGCCGCGCGATCGCCTCCAGATCGCTCGCGAGCTCCGTGGTCACCGCGCGTTCCCCGTCGAGCGTGACTCGCGCGTGGCTGCGGTGAGGGTTCGGCGCGGGCGGCGGGTAGGCGGGGAGCGCGAAGCGAAGCAGATACTCGAGCGTGGATTTCCGGTAGCGGACCGGGTGGTGGTAGCGGTTCGCCAGGGTCGGCGCGAGCTCGATCCAGTGATCGCCCCACTCGTCCTCGAGGATCGGAATCGTGGCCTCCGCCTGGACCTTGGCGGGAATGAAGCCCTCCTCCCAGAAGAGCACGATCTCGCCCCGGCCGCTGGGGTCGAGATCCGGATCGTCGGCGGACCAGCGCGCCCCCTCGCCCTCCGTGAAGCGGGCGCGGTACTCATCGGCTTCATTGCGGAACCCCTGCGCGGTCGCGAGTCGCAGCAGATCCCGCTCCAGCGCGACGGGTGCCGCCACGCCGTACGATTCCTTCCATTGACCGTAGGCTTCGTCCGCGAGCCGCAGCGAGACCCACGCGTCCGAGACGTCGCCGCCGGCCTCGTACAGCATGCCGGTCATCCACAGCGCGAAGGCGTCCGTCTCGTACGTCGGCGGATCGTCCGTGGAGGAGGCGAAGACGCGGAGTCGCTCGTTCAGCTTGCGACACTCCACCAGGGCGTCTTCGTAGCGGCCGAGGTCGATGTAGTTCAACGCCCGGTAGTAGTTGACCAGGACGCGTTCCCAGATCTCGCCGTCGTACGCGATCGTCTCGTCGCTCGTGGCGAACGCGAGCAGTTCCTTGGACACGGACTTCGTCCACAGGTCCTCGATCAGCAGCTCCGCCTGATCGAACGTCTCGTTCGACGCGTCGAACTGCTCCGCGTAGCGCTGCACGAGACCGAGCTCGAACAGGTACGGGAGGCCGTCGCCGCCGGGCTTCTCCTCCACGAGAAACGTCTCGGCGCCGGCGAAGTCGCCTCGAATCAGCGGCTCCCGCACCGCGAGAGCCTTCTGCGAGTAGGTGGCGCAACCCGACGTGAACCACGTCGACGCGACGAGCGCCGACGAGAGCACAGCCCACGACCGGAGTCGCGAGAGCGGCATCCGCGTGCTCACGGGGACTAGCCCGAGTAGCGGCCGCGGGCGATGAACTTCTTGATCTGGTGCGTGCCGAACCAGACCTTCTCGTTCGACTCGACGTTGATCAGCTCGAGGTCCGTGCGGAAGAACGCGACCTTCTCGCCGCCTTCCTGGTCGTTGATCTGGTTGACCTCGCCCGCCAGCACGTAGTCGGCGCCGAGTTCCTTGCCGAAGCGCTTCAGCGACTCCATGGTGGTGTTGCCCTGCATCGACTCGCGCTCGGCGCGGATGTCCACGCGCTCGCCCGCGTCGGCCACGACGCGCACTCGCCCGTCGTTGATGAAGGCTCGCTCCATCTCGTTGATGAACGTGTCCACCGGGATGTGCTCCATGGCCTTGTTCCGCACGGGGCCCACCACGACCACCGGCCGCTGGGACGAGGCGTTCATGTGACGCGAGAGCCACGGGGCGTTCATGCAGTCCGAGATCAGGGCCTCGGCCACGTAGCGGGAGTCCGTGTCGTTCCAGCGACCGGAGAGGTCGATCGCCTCGTTCGGGTCGACGCGCGTGATCGTCTTGCCGCCGCAGGCGGGCAGCAGGGTGATCATCGCGAGGACGAGGGTCAGGGAGCGTGCGCGCATGAGAAACCTCGGTTTCCGGAGGGTGGAATGGAGACCGTTCGACGCGACGGAGAACGCCGGGACCATACACCCCCTGCGCGCCTCCGAAAAGCGTCCGGAGGGTGCGGAAAGCGCCCATTCGCGCGCCGAACCGCCGCGCCGGGAATCGCGCTTGCAGGCCCCCCCTCTGCCGTAGACAATATCGGGTCCCCCCGGAGCCTTCGTGAGCCGGAGCCCCCGCAAGCCAGGAGTTTCCGACCGATGAGCACATCCGAACTCGCGCCCCAGGCCGTCCCCGAGCGGGACCGGATTCCGGCCGAGCGCCGCTGGGAGCTCGGGCACATCTTCGAGACCCGGGAGGCCTGGGAGGCCGAGCTGAATCGCGTCGCCTCCCTGCTCGAGCCGATGCTCGCGCGCAAGGGATCGATCGCCGGGGGACCCGGAAACCTGGCCGAAGTGCTGAGCCTGCAGTCGGAGATCGGATCCGGTCTGGATCAGATCTACGTGTACGCCCACCTCCTCCGGGACCAGGACACGCGCGCCACCGACGCCCAGGGAATGGCGGAGCGCGCCGCCGGGCTCGGGACGAAGGTCGCGGAGGTCACGGCGTGGGTCGAGCCGGAGATACTCGCGCTGCCCGCGGAGACGCTGCGGGCGTGGACCGAGGCGCCGGAACTCGCGGATCGCCGCCACTGGCTCGACGATCTCGTTCGCGTCAAGGAGCACACGCTGACTCCGCGCGAGGAGGAGATCCTCGCGATGGCGGGTGAGGTCACCCGCACTCCGCGCACGGTCTACGGCATGCTGAACGACGCCGACCTCGAGTTCCGCGCCGTGCGCGACGAGGAGGGGCGCGAGGTCGAGCTCACGAAGGGACGGTACTCGAAGTTCATGGAGTCGCCGGATCGGCGCGTGCGGCGCGACGCATGGGACTCGCTCACGGAAGGGTACGAGAAGCACCGCAACACCGTGGCGTCGCTGCTCGCGGGCTCCGTGAAGCGGGACATCTTCTACTCGAGGGTCCGCGGTTATCCGAGCAGCCTCGCCGCGGCGTTGTTTCCCAAGCGGATCTCCGAGGACGTCTACCGCGGTCTGGTCCGCACGATCGACGAGCGCAAGGAGGTCGTGCACCGCTACGTCGCCCTCCGCAAGCGTCTGCTCGCGCTCGAGGATCTCCAGGTCTACGACCTGTACGTGCCGCTCGCCTCCGGCCCGGCCCGCCAGTTCGAGTGGGAGGAGGCCTGCGCGCTGCTCGAGGAGGGGCTCACGCCGCTCGGCGGCGAGTACGTCGAGGCGTTGCGGGGCGGCCTCAAAGGACGCTGGATCGACGTCCACGAAACCCGCGGCAAGCGCTCCGGCGCCTACTCGTGGGGAGCGTACTCGACTCATCCGTACGTGCTGATGAACTACCAGGGCACGCTCGATCACCTGTTCACGCTGGCCCACGAGATGGGTCACGCGATGCACTCGTACTACTCGAACCTGCGGCAACCCTACTGGTACTCGCACTATCCGATCTTCCTCGCCGAGGTCGCGTCCACCACGAACGAGGCGATCCTCATGGATCACCTGCTCGCGACCACGAAGGATCCGGGGTTCCGTCTCGCGCTGCTGAACCAGTACGTCGATCAGATCCGGGGGACGGTGATCACCCAGGTGATGTTCGCGGAGTTCGAGCTGCGCCTGCACGAGATGGCGGAGCGAGGCGAGCCGCTTACGTCGGATTCGATCAGCGAGGTCTACGGGGAGATCTACCGGCGCATCCTCGGCCCGGACCTCGGATTCGACGAGCGCGCCGGCCTCGGCTGGGCCCGCATTCCGCACTTCTACACCGCGTACTACGTCTATCAGTACGCCACCGGATACTCCGCGGCGACGGCCCTCTCGCGACGCATCCTCGCGGGGGGCGACAAGGAGCGAGACGACTATCTCGGCTTCCTGGCCGCCGGAGATTCCGATTATCCGCTCGAGATCCTGAAGCGCGCCGGCGTCGATCTCGAGACGAACGGACCGGTCCGGGACACGCTCGACCTCTTCGAGTCGTTGCTCGGACAAATCGAGGCGCACGTCGCCGAGCACGGCCTCGCGGCCACGACGAACGGACAGGAAGGAACGCGACGTTGAAACTGAGTGATGAGCTGCAGACGAACATCCGGAAGAAGAACACCGACGAGATCGAGTCCGAGTGGAACTCGCACGTCGAGAGCAATCCCACCGATCTCGCCTGGTTCCGGGCCGTCCTGACCGACATGCGGGCCGCAAAGCTTCAGAGCAAGCTGTCCGATCTCGTCCTCGCGGCGGCGGACATGCACGCGGCGGCGGACCGCTGGGAGCCCGCGTTCGACGTCGTGCGGGAGGGACTCGTGCTGATCCCGCGCCTGCGGGAGTTCCGGATGAAGGGACTGGAGCTCGTGGAGACGCGCTACGCGTCGCGTCCCGATCTCGAGGACATCCTCGCGCGGTTCGAGCTCTCGGAGGCGGAGGAGCCGCTCAAGACGTTCGATCAGCTGCGGGACTGGCTGCGGTACGAGCCGGGCGCCACTTTCTGGCTGTTCGGTCGCGGCCTCGGCAAGGTCGCGGAGGCGAACCTCGGGCTGTCCAAGATCCAGGTGCGGTTCGAGAAGGCGGCCCCGCTCGTGATGCGGACGGATGAGGCGTCCAAGCTCCTGACGTGGCTGCCGGCGGAGCACTTCATGGTGCGTCGCCTCGAGGACCCGGCCGGCGTGAAGAAAGAGGCCAAGGAGGACCCGGGAGCGTTCATGCGCGAGCTCCTGGAGTGCTTCGGTCGTCCGCTGACGTCGGCGGAGATCAAGGAGTGCATGACCGGCGTGATCGAGGGCGCGGCGTGGACCGCGTGGTGGAATCGCGCGAAGGCCCACCCGCAGGTGCTGCCGAGTCCCGAGAAGCGGAACGCGTTCACCTGGAGCCATTCGGCGGAGACGGTCGAACGCTCGCTGCTCGACGAGTTCGAGAAGGCGAACACCGCGCAGAAGCTCGACCTCGCGCGCAAGCACGCGAAGCGCGGCGGCTCCTTGATGGAAGGCATCGTGGAGGGGCTCGTGTCGGAGCTGAACCGCGTGGCGCCGGAGCAGAGTTCGACCGCCGTCGACCTCGCCTGCCTGCTGGAGGAGCTCGGCGGTCTCCCGGATCCGTCGCCGCTCGCGCTGGACGAGATTCTCACGGGACCCGACGCGGCAGAGGTCGTGGGGGCGGTGTCCGATCGCCGGCACCGTGAGCGCCTGTGGCGTCGCGTACGCGAGGTGCACGAGACGGACTGGCCCGACGTCTACCGCGACGCGTTCTTCGCCGAGAGCGATCTGCGGATCATGACCTCGCTGTACGAGGCGCTCGCGGCGGAGGGGCCGGAGCGGGCGTCCGAGAAGCTCGTGGCCGAGGCGGTCTCGAACCACCGCCGGAACCCGCGCGCGTTCGTGTGGGTCGTGAAGAACTCGGTCACGCGCCCGGAGCTCTCGGATCGCGCGAACCTGTCGCTCCTCCAGAAGGTCGTGGACGCGCTCGACTCGCCGGAGTTCAAGGATCTCAAGGCGCCGCTGCGCGAGCAGTTCGAGGACGGCGGTCTCGCGTTCGTCGTGTTCGACGGTGCGGACCGCGACGCCGCCGACCGCCTGCTGAACGTGGTCGATTCCGCGAACTCGCTCGAGGAGCACCGCAAGACCGCGATCCGTCGGGCGATCTTCCGGAAGTACCCCAAGATCCGGAAGCGGGCGGACGACGACGTGATCTACGTCACCGCGGAGTCGTCCGAGAGGAAGCGGAAGGAGTTCGAGGTGCTCGTGAAGACGGAGATCCCGCAGAACGCCGAGGCGATCCGAGTGGCGCGCGAGTACGGCGATCTGCGCGAGAACTTCGAGTACCATGCGGCCCGTCAGAAGCACGAGGTCCTGAACGCGCGGGCGGCGCGGCTCTCCGAGGAGCTGAACAAGGCCCGCCTGATCGATGCCGGCACCGTGGACGGGTCCAAGGTCACGATCGGCGCCCAGCTCACGCTGGAGCCCACCGTCGGCGGAGGAGACCGGACCGTGACGATCCTCGGTCCCTGGGATTCCGACCCGGACCAGGGTGTCTATTCCTACCAGTCCGAGTTCGCGAAGGAGCTCCTGGACCACGTTCCCGGCGACATCGTGGAGCTGGACGGCGGTTCCTACCGCATCCGGGAGATCCGCCCCTGGCAGACGCCGGTCGCGAATCGCGCCGACGGCTGACCTGTCCCGCCCGGGAGCGCTCGGGCCGATCCGGTACGCGCCCGGATCCGGTACACTGTTCTCGGCCGGAGCCTCCGGGCTCCGGCCGTTCCCGTGCCCCCGCCGCTCCCAGGCCTTCGCCCACCTGCCCGCCGCTGATCCGCAGGGAGGATCTCACGGATGAAATTCGGAACCGCCGGACTCGCGTCCGCCCTCATCGCGCTCTCGCTGCTCGCGCCGCGCGCTTTCGCCGCCGCGAGCGACGTGGACGACAGCCCGTTCGCCGCCTTCGACGAGATCGCGGCCTGGTACGAGAGTCACCCGGAGCTGGCGACCCAGCCGGGGAGCGGCTGGAAGCCCTACCAGCGTATCAAGTGGTTCGTCGAACAGAGGATGTACGAAGGAAAGCTGCCGGAGCCGGGCGCGCGCTGGAAGGTGTGGGAGGAGCGCATGCGCCGGGCGGAGGTTCGTGGTCGCGGAGCGTCGACCTGGTTCTCTCTCGGCCCCGCGAACTTCAGCGGCCGCATGCTCTCGATCGCGTTCGATCCCACGAATGCGTCGATCGTGTACGCCGGCGCCGCGGGGGGCGGCCTCTGGAAGTCGACGGACGGCGGTCTCGCCTGGACGCCGATCACGGACGAGCTGCCGTCGATCGCGATCGGCGGCGTCGCCGTGAGTCCCACGAACCCCTCGATCGTCGTGATCGGCACCGGCGAAGGGACGCCGAACATCGACCAGATCGGCGGCGTGGGCATCCTGCGCTCGACGGACGCCGGAGCGACGTGGGGAACCACGAACGTCACGTTCGCCGTGAACTCCGGGCACGGGTTCCACAGCGTGGACGCGGGGCCGAACGGCACGCTCCTCGCCGGTGCCGTGAACGCGCTGTATCGCTCGACCGACAACGGCGCGACCTGGGCGACGGTCCAGTCCGGCGGCAACTGGTACGACGCGAAGTGGAAGCCGGGCGCGTCCTCCACGGTCTACGCCGTGCGCGGATCCTGCGGGTGCTCGCAGGCGGGCGTGCACGTCTCGACCGACGACGGTGCCACCTGGACGCGCGTCGGCACGGGGCAGCCGAGCGGCACGTCGATCGGGAAGTCGAAGATCGCCGTGACTGCGGCGAACCCCGATCGCGTCTACGCGATGTTCGTGAACCGCTCGACGAGCAACCTGCTCGGCGTCTACCGCAGCGACAACGGCGGTACGAACTGGTCGCTCACGGCGAACACGCCGAACATCCCGGGCGGGCAGGGCTGGTACAACCTGTCCCTCGTGGCAGACCCGGACAACGCGAACACGGTCATCGCCGGCGGCGTGGACCTGTTCCGCTCCACCGATGCAGGCGTCACGTTCGGCGGTACCGGCGGCATCTCGGTACACGTCGACCACCACCTCGCGGCGTACGAGCCGGGCAGCAACTCGAACGTCTGGGTCGGCTCGGACGGCGGCCTGTGGCGCTCCGGCAACGACGGCGTGGCGTTCTCCGATCGAAACGACGGACTCGTCACGTACCAGTTCTATGACATCTGCGTGAACAACGGCCCCACGCCGTACTTCGTCATGGGCGGAACGCAGGACCAGGGAACGGACAAGTGGTCCGGCACGACCACGTGGTCGGAGGGTCTGTTCGCCGACGGTATGGTCTGCAACATCAATCCCGGCAACGGGAACGTGGTGTACGCGGAGATCCAGGGCGGCCAGCACTACAAGAACACGAACGCCGGCTCGGGCGGCGGCTGGACGGCGATCAACAACGGCATCTCCGGCTCCGGCGCCTGGGTCACCCCCGTCGCCGAGGACCAGACGGTGGGGAATCACCTGTACACGTCGACGACCGCGGGCATCTTCCGGACGCTGAACGGCGGAACGCTCTGGACGAACGTCGCGAGCCACGGCGCGAACTGGATCGACATCTCGCCGGTGGACGGGAACATCGTGTGGACGGTCGGTGGCACGACCCGCGTGAGCACGAACGACGGGGCGAGCTGGACCCAGCGCACGTACGGCTTCTCGACCGGGACGCCCACGAAGGTCCAGGCTCACCCGACGGATCCGAACTCCGCCGTGGTGACGTTCTCCAGCTACGCGAACGTCGCGCACGTCGCGTACACGACGAATCTCGGCGCCACCTGGACGGACGCGACGGGCGACCTGCCCGATCAGCCCGTCAACGCGATCGCGATCGACCCCGATTTCACGGACGAGTGGTACATCGGAACCGACGTGGGGGTGTGGAAGAGCACGAACCTCGGCGTGAACTGGGTGCCGTTCGGCGAGGACCTGCCGAACACCGTGGTCGCGGACCTCGAGATCCGGCGGGCGGACCGCAAGCTCGTGGCCGGCACGCACGGGCGCGGCGCGTGGGAGGCGGACCTGCCGCCGACCGGCGGCACGGGGGTCGAGCCGGGCGTCGACATCGCTTCCTCCCGCATCCTGCTCGATGCGCCCTGGCCGAATCCGGCCCGGGATCGGACCCTGCTCCGATTCGCCGCGCGCGGATCCGACCCGGTGCACGTGGAGATCTACGACGTCCAGGGCCGCCTCGTGAGCGACCTGGCGTCGTTCCCGACCGGGGACGGCATCATCCGCACCACGCCCTGGTTCCCGGACGACGTGCCGGCCGGCGTCTACTTCGCGGTGCTGCGAGCCGGCGAGGAGCGGGTCTCCCGCAAGATCGTGGTAGCCCGGTAGGCAACCCGCCCCGCGGCCGGCGCGACGCCGGCCGCGGGCGTGGACTCCCGCGCCGGAATGTGGGATTCTGTCGCCCGGTTTCCGTGATCCCAGGAGAGTGGAATTGAAGATCAAGCAGCGTGAGGCGGGCGACGTCTCGATCCTCGAAATCTCCGGCGAGATGTACGGCGGTCCCGAGAACCAGAAGCTTCTCGAGCTCGCGACGGAGATCGCCGGCAACGGGGGCCGCAAGCTCCTGCTGAACCTCGAGAAGGTCAAGTGGATCGCGAGTACCGGACTCGGCATCCTCGTCACCACCAAGACCCGCTTCGAGCGCGAGGGCGGTCGGATCGCGATGTGCCGCCTGAACGAGCGCGTGCTCACGCTCTTCCAGGTGACGAAGCTCGTGACGATGATGGAGGTCTACGACTCGGAAGACGAGGCGCTGACGGCCCTCGCGAAGTAGCGCGAGGCGCCGGCGCCTACCGGAGCCGCACGACGCGCAGACCGTGGCGCTCGCCGCCGGCGGAGACGCGAACGAAATAGACGCCGGACGGCAGCGGTCGTCCGGCGTCGTCCGTTCCGGGCCAGGGCACGTCGCGCAGGCCGGAGACGGATCGGGCCTCGAACACGCGAGCCACCCGGCGCCCGGTCACGTCGAAAACGTCCACCTGCACGTCGTGCGGCGAGTCGACGCGGAACGAGATCGTGCTCGCGGCCGCGAAGGGATTCGGACGCGCGCTGACCCAGCGTACGATTCGCGGATCGACTCCCGGCTCCGGAACGTCGAGCGCATGGTCGAGCAGGCGCGACAGTCCGCTGAACACGAGGTTCGTCGTGACCCAGGACTGGTCGAGCGTGTCGGGGTCCGCGGGTTTCGCGGGGATCCCGCCGTCGGCGTCGGTGTCGAACTGCAGCAGGTAGCTCACGAGCCCTTCGTGCACGGTCGCCCACTGGGGATCGCCCGTCGAATCGGCGATCCGGTTCGCCGCCAGGGCGTACCAGCACTGCCAGGCGTTCTCGAACACGCCCGGATTCGCGAACGTGTCCATGAGCGGCGCATAGGTCGCGAGCCAGGCCGCCTCGTCTTCCGGGTACTCGCGGAACCAGGACTCGAGCGTCCCCCACATGGCCGCGCCGCCCGAGACCGCCCACTCCTCCACACCGAGGATCGCGGGATCCGCCTCGATCCACTCCCGGACACGCTGGCCGCGCGCTACGGACTTCGCGAGCCACAGCGAGTCCTGCGTCGCCTCGCCGTACGCGCGGAGCGCCGCCGCCGCGAGCCCGAGCACCGGGGGATTCACGCGATCGTAGAAGCCTTGATTGCCGACGACGTCGAGCGTGTGGGTCGAGAGATAGTTCGCGCAGGAATCGGAGTAGGCCATGTTCGCGCTGTCGCCCGTGGTCTGCACGTACTCCAGCGAGGAGATCAGCGCCCACGCGCAGTTGTAGATGCGGTAGTAGCCCTGCCGGGTGGTTTCGGGACCCTCCTCGTCGTACGCGGGATGGGCGTTCACGTAGGTCCACGCCCGCTCGAGCCAGAGATCGATCGTGGTGTCTCCGGTGAAGCTCCGGTACCGCGAGAACGCCCAGACCGCCTGCGAAGTGTTGTCCGTCTGGACGACGACGCCCAGACTGTCGCCCTCGCCTTCCGCGATCCCACCGAACTCGGGATCGATCGGGTCCACGATCTGCAGACCGGCCGCGAACCACACGGCGTCGACGAACGCCTGCAACGGCGCGAAGACCCCCTCCCCGGACGTCACGGGCGGCGGACTCGCGGGGGGAGGCGCCGCGGGCTGCTCGGCCCATCGCGGAGCCGCCGACGCGGGCGCCGGGACGAGCCCTGATCCGAAGGCCAGAACGGCGGCCAGCGGCACGACCGGAGCGATGGCGAGGAGTCGCCGCATGTTCGATGTGCCCCCGGCGGGATCCAGTGGGTGTGACGGTCGAAAAGGGGGGAGCGGCGTCTCCGATTGTACCGCGACAGCCTCCCGGCGCGCCAGGAATGCGGCTCCCGGGGACGTTCGATGCCCTCTTTGCTCGAGTCCGAGCGGCGCGGAGCCACGGCCCGGGGCGGCCCCGATGACACCGGCGAGGGACTCCTGTAGAATTCCACGCTGGATCTCTGCGGACCCCCGGGGGGAGTTCGCGGTTCGGGGAGCGCTTCGATGACGGATGCCAAGCCGAGCTTCTGGGTCGGATCCGAGATCGGCCGGCTGCGCCGCGTGCTCGTCCATCGGCCCGGCCTGGAGCTCCGGCGACTCACCCCGAAGAACCACGACGACCTCCTGTTCGACGACGTGATCTGGGTGCGGCGCGCCCGGGAGCAGCACGACGAGTTCGTGCAGATCATGCGCGACCGCGGCGTGGAGGTTCACCTCCTGGGGGACCTGCTCCAGGAGGCGCTCGCCACCGAGGACGCTCGGCGCCATGTCCTGGGGCTCGTGGTCACCGAGCACACGGTGGGGCCCGGCGCGCTGCCGGACGTTCGGGCCGCGCTCGCGGAGGAGTCCCCGCAGGATCTGGCTCAGCACCTGATCGCCGGAATCACGAAGGCCGAGCTCCGCACCCGCGGCATGGATCTGTCCCACACGCTGACCGGGCGCGCCGGGCACGACCACGACTTCGTGCTGCGCCCCCTGCCGAACACGATGTACACGCGGGACTCGTCGAGCTGGATCTACGGCGGAGTGAGCCTCAACCCGATGTTCTGGTCGGCGCGGCACCTCGAGGTGATCAACGTCGCCACGATCTACAAATTCCATCCGATGTTCAAGCAGGCACGGTTCCGCCTCTGGTACCCGGCCATCGATCCGCTCGGAGGCCTCGAGACCCGGAGCTTCGGCCAGTCGTCCCTCGAGGGCGGCGACGTGATGCCGATCGGCGACGGCACCGTGCTGGTGGGACTCAGCGAACGAACGACGGCGCGGATGGCGGAGCTGCTCGCGCAGTCCCTGTTCCGCAACGGCGCCGCGGATCGAGTGATCGCCTGTTCGATGACCAAGGACCGCGCGCACATGCATCTCGACACGGTGTTCACGTTCCTCGATCGCGACGCGGTCACGATCTACCCCGAGGTGGTACACCAGATCCAGGCGTTCAGCCTGCGGCCGGGCGACGCGGAGGGCGAGCTCGACGTCACGCAGGAGCCGAGCCTCCTGGAAGCCGTGGCCGACGCGGTCGGCGTCAAGAGACTCCGCGTGATCACGACCGGCGGCGACGATACGCAGGCGATGCGCGAACAGTGGGACGACGCGAACAACGTCGTGGCGATCGAGCCCGGGGTCGTGATCTCCTACGCGCGCAACGAGCACACCAACGCGAAGATCCGCGAGGCCGGAGTGGAAGTGATCCCGATCGACGGTTCCGAGCTCGGCAAGGGCCGGGGAGGTGGTCACTGCATGACCTGTCCCTTGCTGCGAGATCCCGTGTAGCAGCCCGCCCTGGCGGCGGGCGCGCGGCGGCGGCGCCCGAGCCGTCGCCCTTCTTTCGCCGCCCGAGAGGAGTCCCCATGCCCGTGAACCTGCGCCAGCGAAGCTTCCTGAAGGTCCTCGACTTCTCGCCCGAGGAGATCCTCCACCTGCTTCGGCTCGCGCGCGACCTGAAGAACGCGAAGTACGCCGGCACCGAGCAGCCCCGGCTCACCGGCAAGAACATCGCGTTGATCTTCGAGAAGGCCTCCACGCGCACGCGCTGCGCGTTCGAGGTCGC
>JAGQIB010000221.1:6722-15447 GCA_020431545.1 Gemmatimonadota bacterium | reverse complement strand
AGCTGGAAGCCGTGCATGCGGCCCTGGGCGTCGCCCTCCGGCATCTCCTGGTGCAGGATCCCGCTGCCGGCCGTCATCCACTGAACGTCGCCGGCGCCGAGCGAGCCCGAGTTGCCGAGACTGTCGCCGTGCTCCACGCTGCCCGCGAGGACGTACGTGATGGTCTCGATGCCGCGGTGAGGATGCCACGGAAAGCCCGCCCGGTAGTCGCTCGGGCTCTCGTTCCGGAAGTCGTCGAACAGGAGAAACGGATCCGTCTCCTCGGTGTCCCCGAATCCGAACGCACGACGGAGCTTCACACCCGCCCCCTCGAGCGTGGGGCGGGCCTCGACGATTCGCTTCACGGGACGCAGGGACATTTCCTTCTCCTCTCGGGGGCCCGGGCGCGCGACGGCGGAACCGCCATCGCGAGCTTCGGACCGGTTCTACTCGTCGAAACTACGAACGAAGTGACACGTGTACCCGTAGGGATTCTTCTCCAGGTAGTCCTGGTGGGAATCCTTCGCGGGCCAGAAGTCCTTTGCCATCGTGATCTCGGTCACGATCGGGGCCTTCCAGCGGCCCGATTCGTTCCACTCCCTCTTCACCCGCTCCGCGACCGCGCGCTGTTCCTCGTTCTGCACGAAGATGGCCGAGCGGTACTGGGAGCCGCGATCGTTCCCCTGGCGATCCATCGTGGTGGGGTCATGGATGCGGAAGAACGTGTCGAGGATCTCCGCGTACGTCACCTGGGTGGGGTCGAAGATCACGCGGACCGTCTCGGCGTGCCCCGTTCCCCCGTGTCCCACGTCCTCGTACTTCGGGTGCTTCGTCTTGCCGCCCGCGAAGCCGACTTCCGTGTCGATCACGCCCGGAATCTCGCGAAGCAGATCCTCCATCCCCCAGTAGCATCCCCCGGCGAGCAACGCGGTTTCCGTCTTGGCCGCCGCAGGCTTCGCCGCCGCGACCGCATTCATCGCCGGAGCGGACGCGACGGACGCCCGGCTCCCGGGAGCCACGGCGGAAGCCGACGCCGAGCCCGCCGGCTTCTCCGGGAGCAACCCCGCTTCCACGAACGGCTGCACGTAGGCCCCGTAGCCGAGCTCCTCGAGCTTCTCCGCCGGAACGAACCGGAGCGCCGCCGAATTGATGCAGTACCGCTGACCGGTGGGCGCCGGGCCGTCCGGGAAAACGTGTCCGAGGTGCGAGTCCGCGACCTTGGAACGAACTTCCGTGCGCGCGTAGCCGAGCTTGTGATCGGTGTCTTCCGTGAGGTGCTCGGGCGCGATCGGACGGACGAAGCTCGGCCAGCCGGTGCCGGAGTCGTACTTGTCGAGCGAGCTGAACAGCGGCTCACCCGAAACGACGTCCACGTACAGTCCGGCGTGCTTGTTGTTCCAGTACTCGTTCCGGAACGCAGCCTCGGTCCCCTCGTGCTGCGTCACCCGGTACTGCAGGTCGTCGAGACGCGCCCGGAGCTCGGCGTCGGTCGGCTTCTTCCAGTTCTTCATGTCGGACTCCTGCCACCGCTCGGCGGAGGCGTCGGTCGGGGGGTTCGCCGCACGAAGGGAGTTCGTGCCGAGGAACCCGATCAGGGTGAGGACGAAGGCGGACACACCCCACGCCAGTCGGCGCCAGGCCGGACGGAGCGACTCCGCGTGCGCTCCTCCGAAACGCGGGCCGGGCGTACGATTCGCAACGCGACTCAAGTTCTTCTCCCGGTTCGAGGTGCGGCGGATCGCTCGTTCTCGAATCCGCCGGTTTGGATGCGGGTCACGGGGATTTCGATTCCCCCCGCCGCGGATACGGGATCGGGGGGCCGGCCGTGACGGCGCCTCGGAGCCCCGATCGGTGGTTCTACCCCGAGATGGGGTGCCAGGATCCGCAACGGAGCCGGAGGCGCGGGCTCGTCGCCCCCCGCGGAGCGGAAGGGGACAGCGTGAATCGGCTCTGTCCGGAGACCGGGGGAGGCACGGTCACCGCGAGCGAACGATGCATTTCGGGAGACGACTCGTGCAACGTCACGTGCGTCTGCACGCTCCCGACGCTCGCGCGCTGCTGGGCGACCGGAACGGCGTCGTCCGGGGATGAGACGGTCGGAGTCGCCCCGACCCCGACCGCTCGCGCGTCAGAAGAGCAGCTTCTTCGCCTCCCGGAGGCGGAACAGCTCGTCCTCCAGGGCGCCGAGATACTCGGCGCGGAGCGTGGCCCGATCGATCTCGACGTCGCGCTTGCGCACGACCGAGTACGACTGGTTGCCGTGCAGCCCGCGGGGCGCGGTCTTCTCCACCACGAAGAACCGTCGCAACAGTGTCTCCCAGTGGGCCGTGGAGTAGAACGTCGCGAGCTGGGTGGATCCTTCCACCCCCGGCCCGAGCAGCACGCGCTCCACGCACGTGGCGGGAGTGGCGCGGGGGATCTCCCCCTTCGCGCGGAGGTCCGCGTACAGCGTTTCGTCGTGGTAGGTCACGAACGCGTGGCCCCGCGGGGACAGCATCCGGTGGATCTCGGAGAGCCAGTAGTCCGTGGTATCTCCGAGGTGCGTGAACACGGAGATGACGTACGTGGCGTCGACCGACCCGTCGGGGATGTTCCGCGTGGTGTGGACGAAGCGATCGGGAGGCAACGTGCCGAGCGACCGGGAATGGTGCAGCATGCCCGGATCGACGTCGAACCCCGTGAACACCGCCTCCGGAAGCGCCTGGGACAGCGGCCAGAGCACCCGGCTCAGGCCTACGCCGAAGTCGAGCACGTGACGGGCGCCCGCGAGATTCGGAATCTCGGCCGCGAGGAGCTGCGCCACGCTCTGGCCGACCCGCAGGAACGGCGCGCGGTCCTTCGATCCGTTGACCTTCTTCACGAGAAACGAAGGAAGGGCGGCGAACCACTCGGCGTGCCGCGCATCGAGCGCCTCCCGACGCGCCGCATACCGCTCGACGCGCGCCCGCGCCTCGTCGTGCCCGGGATCCGCGTCGAGCACCTGCTGCCAGAGGATCTCGAGCGTGAGACCGAAGCGGGGATCGTCGCGGTGCTCCTCGCTGAACGCGAGAAGAGACGCCAGTTCCGGGATCTCGTTCGTGGGGGATCCCTTGGCAGCCTCCGGTCCGCTCCAGCTCGTCTCGATCGTCATCCTCGCTCCCTCCCGTTCGCCGTCGTGAGCCTCCACGCTGTTACGTCCGGTATCGGCGCCTAGCGCCGCGTTCCAAAGAACAAATCGATCGGCCAGAAACCGCCAGCAAGGGACACGGAATCCGAGATCGGATCGGGATCGGGCTCGCGCCTACCGATACGTTGGGGGACACTGGGGAGCGCCGATTCGAGGATCGCGACCCGAGGAGACCGAAGAATGCTCGAGACGTTCTTTTCGATCCTGCTGCTCTGCGCCGACTGCGCGGAGGGCGGACCGCCGCACGAAACCCTCCTGCGGGAGATCGCACTGGACGACGAGGTCGCGCTGGTCGAGCATCCCGCGCTCTCGTTCGATCGGGACGTGAGCAGCGACGGGGGCGGGTCCGCCCGGATCGTCGCGGCCGGTTCCGGCTCCTTTCCGGTGTGTGAGGTACGCAATCCGGTGCCCGTCGTGGCCCGGGGCGGATTCCTGGCGTTCCGCGCGAACCTGCGATCCGAGGGACTCGAAGGGCGCGCGCGCCTCGTCGCCCACTACCCGGGCCGCGACGGCCTCGGCACGGAGAGCCGTTTCTCGCGGACGGATGTTCGCGGCGACTCCGCGTGGACGAGTCACGAGGCGCCGATGTTCACGCTCCTCGGCGCGGCTCCGGACCGGATCACGCTCGGCGTGGAGATCGAGGGCCAGGGCACCGTATGGATCGACGAGATCCAGATCGTGCGCCTCGAGCCCGTGAAGTAGACCGTCGTCGCGTGAAACGCGTGTAAATCCACGCCCCCCCGCCCCCCGATCCCGGGGTGCTTGGCCTATCATCGATGGCTGCCGATCCGCTCCGACGACTCCCGGGAAGAGGTGACCCATCCTGCATCGATCGAAGCGCCGCGGGGTCCTGCTCGCGGCGGCGCTGGGAGTTCTCGGGCTCGGGCTGGCCGCCATCTTCCTCCCCCGGCGGGATGCCGGCGATGCGAGCCCCTCGCACGCCGACGCCCCGGGGTCACCCGGCCGACCCTCGCTCGTCCCGGGCGAAAGCGCCCGGCCCGGCTCGGCCGCCGGCTTCGACGTCCTCCTGGTGACGTTCGACACGACCCGCCGCGATCGCGTCGGCTGCTACGGAGCCGGACCGAACCGGACGCCGACGATCGACGGGCTCGCCGATTCGGGCTGGATCGTGGAGGATGCGATCGCCAGCGCTCCGGTCACGCTCCCGTCCCACGCGACGCTCCTCACGGGCCTCTATCCGCCGCGTCACGGCGCGCGCGACAACGGTCTCTACGCGCTCGATCCGGAGGTCCCGACTCTCCCCGAGACGTTGCAACGAGCCGGGTACTCGACCGCCGCGTTCGTGGGAGCGTTCGTGCTCGACGCCCGCTTCGGACTGGACCGCGGATTCGACGTCTACGACTTCCACCCCACGTCGGAAGGCGTGAACCCGCGCATGCCGGACTTCAACGAGCGCGACGCGAAGGCCGTGACCGACGCCGCGCTCGCCTGGCTCGCGGGGCGCGATGACGACGAGGCGCCGTTCTTCCTCTGGGTCCACTACTTCGATCCGCATCTCCCGTACCGCGCGCCGGATGCCCTCGCCCTCCGGGTCGGCGGCGATCCTTACGCCGCGGAGATCGCCTGGGCCGATCTCCAGCTCGGCCGCCTTCTGGGTGCCCTGCGCGATCGGGGTTCGCTGGATCGCACCCTCGTCGTGGCGACGGCGGATCACGGCGAGAGCCTGGGCGAGCACGGCGAGGCGACCCACGGCCTCTTCGTCTACGACGCCACGATCCGGGTGCCGCTCGTATTCGCCGCGCCCGCCGCATTCGCGGGGGGCGGCGTCGTGAGGGATCGCGTCGTCGGGCTCGTGGACGTCCGACCCACGATCGAGGATCTCCTCGGTCTCGACCGCGCCCTGCCCTGCGACGGGCGCAGCCTGCTCGCGCCGGCCGACTCCACGCACGCGATCTACTCGGAGACACTCGCCCCCCTGCACCAGTCCGGGTGGAGCCCGATCGCGTCGCTGCGCAGCGCGACGTCGAAGTACGTCGAGGCGCCGCGGCCGGAGTTCTACGACCTCACGAGCGATCCGGGGGAGACGCGCGATCTCCTGACCGGAGGGATCGGCCCGGTCGTCGCATCCGACTTCCGTGACGAGATCGCCGCGATCCGGGGCGACGTCGAGCCCGGAGCGGCTCACTCGCTCGACGCCGAGACCGCCGATCGCCTCGCCGCGCTCGGCTACGTCCGCACCGCGATGCTCGACGACGCGGAGACGACGGATGCGCTCGCCGATCCCAAGGACATGATCGCGCTGTTCGGGGACTCTTCCCGCGCCGAGCAGCTCTCGCAGCAGGGTCGCTGGTCGGAGGCGGTCGCGCTCGCGCGCGACGTCGTGTCGGACTGCCCCACGTGCTCGCGCTCCGTTCGCGTGCTCGCGTTCGGTCTGCGACGGCTCGGACGTCCCGACGAGGGCATCGAAGTTCTTCGACAGGCCACCGAATCGCGCAACGACATCTTCCTCCTGCGATCGCTCGCCCAGCTGCTCATCCTCGAAGGCCGCTGGGACGCGGCCTGTCGCGCGCTCGATCGCTACGAACGGGCCGCTCCCCACGACGGCCGCGTTCCCATGCTCCGCGGCGACATCCGGGCTCGCCAGGGAGACCTGGACGGAGCCGTCGAACGCTGGGAGGAGGCGATCGATCTCGACGCCGGGCGGGTGGGGCCCCTCGCGGAACAGCGGATTGCGGACGCCGCCGAGTCCCGGGATGCGGACATCACGTCACGGGGGGACCGGCATCCGTAGCGAACGGACCGGAATCACCTCGTCCGGACGGCGCTCCTCGGCTAACCTCCTCGCGTGAAGAAGCTCGGAACGTTCCTCGGCGTCTTCACGCCCACGATCCTCACGATCCTGGGCGTGATCATGTACCTGCGTCTCGGATGGGTCGTCGGCAACGTCGGCCTGACCCGGACACTCGTGATCGTGCTCCTCGCGAACTCGATCACGCTGATCACCACGCTGTCGTTCTCCGCGATCGCCACGAACACGCGGGTCGGCGTGGGCGGCGCCTACTACATGATCTCGCGGAGCCTCGGCCTGGAGTTCGGGGGCGCGATCGGACTTCCGCTCTTCCTCTCCCAGGCCTGCAGCGTCACGCTCTACGCGTTCGGTCTCGCCGAGGCGTTGCGCGTCCTGTGGCCCGGGGTTCCCGTCCAGCTCGCGGCGTTCGTCATCGTGGGACTCGTGACCGCGATCGCGGTGCGGGGCGCCGCCCTCGCGCTCCGGGCTCAGCTGCCGCTCATGGGATTGATCGCGGTGTCACTCGCCGCGCTGGCCTGGGGCGCATTCCGTCACGCGGGCGGCGTCCCGGACACCCTCGTCCCCCCGGTGGCGCCGACACTCGCGACGCCGCCGGCCCCACCCGGATTCTGGGCGGTGTTCGCGGTGTTCTTCCCCGCCGTCACCGGGGTGATGGCCGGCCTGGGTCTCTCGGGGGATCTCAAGGACCCGATGCGCGCGATTCCGCGCGGCGCCATCGCGGCCACGCTGGCGGGCCTCGCGATCTACGTCCTCGTGCCGATCCTGCTCGCGAAGGGCGCGTCGCCGGAAGTGCTGCGGGAAGAGCCGCTCGTGTGGGCGGCGATCGCGCCGTTCGGACCGTGGCTCATCCTGCCCGGGCTCTTCGGCGCCATCTTCTCCTCCGCGATCGGATCGATCCTCACCGCGCCCCGGACGATCCAGGCCCTGGCGGTCGACCGACTCGCGCCGCGCTTCCTCGCGCGCGCCCGCGACGGCGGCGAGCCGCTCGGCGGCCTGATCGCCACGCTGCTCATCGCGCTCACCACCGTGCTGCTCGGCGACCTGAACACGGTCGCTCCGGTGGTCGCCATGTTCTTCCTCACGGTCTACGGGATGGTGAATCTCGTCGCCGCGCTGGAGAGCCTCTCGGGCGATCCGTCGTGGCGCCCTGCGATCCGCGTCGCGTGGCCGATCTCGCTCGCCGGCGCCCTCGCCTGCTTCTCCGTGATGTTCCTGATCAATCCCGTGGCCGCGATCGTGGCGATCGCCCTGGAGGCGATTCTCTGGGTCGCGCTCGAACGCCAGGAACGGCGCGCCCGCTGGGGCGACGTCCGGCGCGGCGTCTACGAGTCCCTGATCCGCTGGTCGCTGGAGCGTCTCCAGGATCACCCCATGTCCGCGCGCAACTGGCGACCGCACGTCCTCGTGTTCGCGGGTCACGTGGAGCAGCGTCTCGATCTCGTGCGCTTCGGTACGTGGTTCAGTCAGGGCCGCGGCGTGGTGACGGTCTGCGAGCTCCTGATCGGCGACCTCCTCACGGAGGACTTCCGGCGACGCGAACGCCAGTCGAAGATCTCGGCGATGCTGGAGCGAGAGAAGATCCAGGCGTTCGCCGAGGTCGACGTCGTGCGGGAGATCGTGTCCGGCATCGTCGACGTCTCCCAGGCGAACGGTATCGCCGGCCTCGACAGCAACACGATCCTCCTCGGCTGGCCGGACGACCCGTCCCGCCTCGTGGAGTTCCTCGCCGCCGTCCGCCGCCTGGAGCGACTGAACAAGTCCGTGGTCGTCGGCCGCATCCAGCCCGGACTGATTCCCCGCAAGCGCGAGCGACGCAGCATTCACGTGTGGTGGGGCGGCCTCCAGCGGAACTCCGATCTGATGATCCTGCTCGCGCACCTGCTCACCCGCAATCCCGAGTGGCGCGACGCGCGCATCCTCGTCCAGAGCATCGCGTCGAACGAGCACATGCGCGCCGCGACCGAGGCCTACCTGAACAAGCTGATGCCGGAGATCCGGATCGAGGCCGACGTCGACGTCCGCCTGCGTCAGGAAGGCGTGAGCATTCGCGAGGCGATCACCCAGGGATCCGCCGACGCGGACATCGTGTTCCTCGGACTCGATCCGCCCGAGGACGAATCGAAGCACCTCGACTACGTCGCGCGCCTCGACGAGCTCGCGTCGCCGCTGAAGACCGTCTTCTTCGTGAAGAACGCCACGCTGTTCGTGGGCGAGCTCGTGCAGGAATCCGCGGCCGACGCGGTGCAACAGCTCAAGGAGACGCAGAAGGCGGCCGCGGGCGAGCCTTCCGCCGCTCCGGAGTCCTGACCGGCGACGCGTTCCCCGCCCCGCGCGGTTCCGGTCCTCGAACGGCTCGTTTCGCGGTACCTTCCCGTCATGAGCGCTTCCTCCCACCTCCCGCTCCGCGACGACGTCCGCTCGCTCGGGCGCATCCTCGGGGACACGATCCGCGCCCAGGCGGGCGACGCGGTGTACGAGCGGGTCGAGCGCGTGCGCGCGCTGGCCAAGGGCTTCCGGGCGGGCGAACGCGCGGACTTCCGGGCGCTCGATCGGGAGCTGTCGTCGCTTCCGCCGGGAGATGCGCTTCCCGTCGCGCGCGCGTTCGCGCACTTCCTTCAGCTCGCGAACATCGCGGAGCAGCACCACCGGGTCCGGCGGCGTCGCGAGTACCTGCGGAACCCGGATCTCCCGCCGCAGCGCGCCTCGTTCGAGGATTCGTTCGCGGCGCTCCGGAACGCCGGCGTCTCCGGCGACGAGCTGCACGATCTCGTCTCCCGGCTCGAGATCGAGCTCGTGCTCACGGCCCATCC
>JAGQIB010000221.1:0-6595 GCA_020431545.1 Gemmatimonadota bacterium | reverse complement strand
GCGATCTGGGAGACGGACGAGATCCGGCACGAGCGACCTACCCCGGCCGACGAGGCGCGCTTCGGCTTCGCGGTCATCGAGCAGACCCTGTGGCAGACGGTGCCCCGCTTCCTGCGCGCGCTCGATCGCTCGCTGGTCCTCCACACGGGACGGGGCCTGGACGCGGAGGCCGCCCCGATCCGGTTCGCGTCGTGGATGGGCGGCGACCGCGACGGCAACCCGAACGTGACGCCGGCCGTGACCGAGGAGGTCTGCCTTCTCGCGCGCTGGATGGCCGCCGATCTGCTCGCGCGGGAGATCGACCGTCTGCGGGCCGACCTCTCGATGCACGACGCGAGCGACGAGCTGCGGGACGTCGTGGGCGATGCGCGCGAGCCGTACCGGGAGCTCCTGCGCGGCGTGCGCAACCGTCTCCGCGAGACGCGCTTGGGACTCGAGACCCGCCTCGAGCGTCCGGCCTACGCGGTCACCAGCGACCTCACCACGGAGGACGTCGCCGAGACGCTCCGGCTCTGCGATCGCTCCCTGCGCGCCACCGGCGACGGACACCTCGCGGACGGCCGACTCACCGACGTGCGACGTCTCGTGGCCTGCTTCGGACTCGGGCTCGTGCGGCTCGATCTGCGGCAGGAGTCGTCGCGACACACCGACGCGCTGGACGAGATCACGAAGCACCTGCGCTACGGCTCGTACGCGAGCTGGGATGAAGACGCCCGCATCCGCTTCCTCGAGGAAGGCCTCCGCGGAGAGCTCCCCGAGCTCCCGCCCCGCTTCGCGCCGAGCGAGCCCGTGCGCGACGTCCTCGACACGCTGCGGGTGGCGGCACGCCAGCCGGCGGATTCGCTCGGCGCCTACGTGATCTCGATGGCCCGCTCGCCCTCCGACGTTCTCGGCGTGTCCTTCCTCCAGAAGTTCTGCGGGGTGAAGCGGCCGCTCCGCGTCGTGCCGCTGCCCGAGACGGTGAGCGATCTCCACGGAGCCGGGGAGAGCCTGGATCGGCTCCTGTCCGTGCCCGCGTACCGCGACGGAATCGGAGACCGGCAAGAGGTCATGATCGGCTACTCCGACTCCGCGAAGGACGGCGGTCGTCTCGCCGCGGCCTGGGAGCTCTATCGCGCGCAGGAGCGGGTCGTGGAGACGTGCGCGCGCCACGGGGTCCGCGTCACGCTGTTCCACGGGCGGGGCGGCACCGTGGGACGAGGCGGCGGACCGATCTCGCTCGCGATCCGTTCCCAGCCGCCGGGATCGGTGGACGGCCGGATCCGCGTGACCGAGCAGGGCGAGATGATCCACGCGAAGTTCGGCCTGCCGGGAATCGCGGAGCGCACGCTCGAGCTGTACACGACCTCGGTCGTCGAAGCGTCGCTCGCGCGCCGGAAGCCCGTACCGAGCGAGTGGCGCGAAGCCATGGACCGGATGGCCGAGGCGTCACGTCGCCTCTACCGGACCCACGTGGAGGATCCCGACTTTCTCGAGTACTTCCGCACGGTGACCCCGCTGCAGGAGCTCGGCTCCCTGAACATCGGGAGCCGGCCGGCCCGTCGACGCGCGGAGGGCGGGCTGGAGTCCCTCCGCGCGATTCCGTGGATCTTCGCCTGGACGCAGACCCGCCTGATGACGCCGTCGTGGCTGGGCGTGGGAGAAGGTCTGGCCGCCGAGCTCGACGCCGGTCGCGAGGATCTTCTCCGGGAAATGGCCCGGGACTGGCCCTTCTTCCGCTCGACGCTGGATCTGATCGAGATGGTGCTCGCGAAGGCGTCACCCGAACTCGCCGCGCACTACGAGCAGCGGCTGGTGCCCGAGCATCTCCATGCCATCGGCGAGGAACTCCGCGGGCGTCTCGATCGGACGCGCTCCCGGGTCCAGCGCGTGCTCGGACACGACGGCCTGCT
Organism: Gemmatimonadota bacterium; assembly: GCA_020431545.1. Taxonomy (GTDB): domain Bacteria; phylum ARS69; class ARS69; order ARS69; family ARS69; genus JAGQIB01. The sequence continues at coordinate 4,703 of JAGQIB010000221.1, read as the reverse complement.
CGAGGGCAATCCCGTGCTGCGCCGCTCGATCGACGTGCGCAATCCTTACGTGGATCCCATCAACGTCGTGCAGGTCGAGTGCCTGCGTCGTCTACGAGCCGAGAGCTCGGAGGAGCTCCGCCTGGCACTCCTCGTCACGATCAACGGCGTGGCGGCGGGGATGCGGAACACGGGCTGAGGCCGAACTCTCGGCCCCGCCCGCTTCCTTGCTTCCGACTAGCAGGGGTATCCCACCGTACAGTCCGTCGTGCGGGCCACCGTGCAGGTCGCGGCGCCGCTGTGGATGTCGCTCGCCCCCGCGTGAACTTCCTTGGAGTCCGCCTCCGTCAACTGCCGGATGGTACGCGCTTCGAGACGCAGCTTCCGTTCGTCACTCGTTGCGTTCTTCATCGCCCTTCTCCTGTTCCGAGGAGCGCCGTCGTTGGCGCCATCCCGGAGGAGACGGACGATCGCGTGATCCTCCGAGGCGGCCCCATCGGTGCGCCGCGAGCACCCCGAGGGGAAACGCGCACAGGTGTGCCGCATCGGCCGCGATCCCGGCACCGTGATCCGGCACGCGCGTGAAGGTCCAGAGGAAGCGCAGCGCGAGCAGGAGGAGCACGACGGTGATCGCCCGGGGGCGAATCGTCGGACGCCCGGCGAACAGCGCGAATCCGAGGCAGCCGTAGTAGCCGGCCGACGGCCCCACGTCCGTGGCGCGAACGAGGAGCGCCCCCCGCTCCGAACCGAAGTGCGCGAGCGGATACGCGAGAAGAAACGTCGTGACGGCCGCGACGACGAGGTGCACGCCGAAGAAGACCGGCATCGTCTTGCGGGGGCCGTACCGCCACTCGCAGATGCCGACGCAGAGCGCGAGCATGACGGCGGTCTGATAGAACGTGAGACCGCCGTCCGTGAACGGCAGACTCGTGACCAGACGAGTCCAGTCTCCGCGCGGCAGATGCGACGCGGCGAGCCCGAACGCATGGCGGAGCGAGGGATCGAGCGGACCGGCGTGCGAGCTGGTGGCCACCGCCACACCCACGAGGACGAGCCAGGCCGACACGGTGAACGGCACCCGCCGCCACCCGACGCGGAGATCAGTCCCGGCCACCGGGCCGCTCCCCCGACGTGTCCGAGATCAGCGCGACCGATGCCCGCAGCACGAGCGGGAGCGCGAGCCCGCCCGGGCACACGATGTAGCGAGGCGTCCAGACGGGATCGAACTTCTGCTTGAACTGACGCAGTCCCTGGAAGTGGTACCAGGTCTCGCCGTGCCGGAACACGAGAGCGCCGAGGCGATTCCACCACGGAGCGAAATCCCGGTTCTCGAGGCCGGACAGTGGAGCCATGCCGAGATTCAGGTACTCGTATCCCTGATCCTTGCCCCAGCCGAGCAGGCTCGCGAACAGGAACTCCATGGTCCCGGAGGGCGCGTCGCTCGCGTGTCGCATGAGGTCGAACGAGAGATCCCCGTGGTCGGCGGCGGGCCACAGGTTCGCGAAGGCCACGATCGAATCCCCCCGCCGGACGATCGCGAGCGGGAAGCGCCGCAGGTAGTCCTCGCGGAAGCACCCGAGCGAGAAGCGCTTCTCGTGTCCCTGCTTCAACGCGAGCCACTGATCGGAGATCTCGCGCAGGCGCGGAAGCAGTGGCTCCACCTGGGCCGCCGGAACGACCTCGAAGGAGCATCCCTCCCGCTGCTCGAGTCGCCGGACGACCTGTCGAAGGCTCTTCCGAGCGGATCCCTCGAGACCGAACTCCGCGAGCGACACGCGCGCCATCTGCCCCACGTTGTAGGCGGTGAGTCCGAGATCGAGGTAGAGCGACAGGTTCGCCTCCCCCACCTGGTAGAACGCGGGGATGCCGTCGTGCCGATCGACGAGCTCGCGGAAGCGCCACGCCAGCTCCGAGCGACGTTCCGGCGGTCCGATCGGGTCGCCCATCGCGAGCCACACTCGCCCCGACGTTCCGTACTGCACGAATGCGGTGCGGGTCTCGTCGAACAGGAGGCTCTTGTCGCCGAGCGCCGCGAGGTAGCCCACCACGTCGCCCTGCGCGCCCGCGATCGTCCAGGCGGCTTCGATCTCCTCGGCGGAGGCACTGCCCGGTTCGCGCGCGCCCCCGCGGAGGAGACGCGCCCCGGCGAGCGCGATCGTAGCCACCGCCACCGCGATGCCCGCGCGCATCGAGCGCGGCGCCTCGCCGTCCAGCGCGAACCGCCACCACAACTCGTTCGAGTACTCGACCTCCCGGTACGCGAACAGGACGATGGCGAGGAGCCCGGCCAGGAGCATCGCGACGAGGGCCGCCCAGGCCGGAGTCCAGCGCAGCTCCCACAGCGCCGCCCGCCGGTAGAACGCTCCCCGTGCGCCCCGGAGGAGGGCGGCGAGGGTCGCGTAGGTCAGCGCGGCTTGCCAGTGCAGACCGCGCAGCAGCGAGAGCGCCGACGCGACGAGAAGCACGCCGACGGTCGCCGCGCGCGCGGCGCCGGAACGTCGCTGCAACGCCCGCGAGAGCACCAGAAGCGCGACGCCGACCACGCTGGCCAGGAAATGGGAGACCTCGAGGACCGGCAGCGGCAGATATTGGGCGACCCAGCCGAGGTGCGCCGGATCCCGCGGAAACGCGCCGCCGACCAGGAGCGCGACACCGGCCAGCAGCGTGAGCATGCCGAAGACCATCGGCGTGGCGGCGGTCGCCCAGTCCCCGACCCGACGTCCGACGCGTTCCACCGCCGCGCGACGTGCCCTGGCCTCGTGGGCGCTCAGCAGCAGCGCCGCCAGGCCGAGCGGCGCGAGGTAGTACGTCACCCGGTAGACGAGCATCGCGCCGAGCAACGTCGGCAAGGGAACGTGTCCCGCGAGCGCGAGCCCGAGCACGGACTCCACGACCCCGAGACCGGCCGGAACCTGGCTGACGAGCCCGAGGACCACGGCCAGCAGGCTGATCGCCAGGAAACTCGGGAACTCGATCGTTCCCGACGGCAGCAGCAACCATAGCGCGGACGACGAGGCGATCCATTCCACCGAGGCCAGCGCGATCTGCGCGAGCGTGAACCGGATTCCCGGGAGCCGGAACGACCAGTCCCCGCGGCGCCACTCCGTGCCCCCTCGCAGCACGAGCGCGAGGTAGACGACGCCCGCGCCGAGCATGGCAACGCCGATCGGTCGAGTGGTCCGGAGCGCGAAATGAAGCGCGTCGGGCAGCGGCGGAGCGAATGCCGTGAGCATCGCGCCGCCGAAGAAAAGCACCCCGACCCAGAACGTGAGATACCCGAGGAGCACGACACGCGTGATCGTCGTCGCGTCCACCCCGAGCGAGGAGTAGAGCCGATAACGGATCGGCGTCCCGGTGACGAGCGAGTTACCCGCGTTGTTCGTGAACGCGAAGCCGACGAATGCGGCCGGCAAGACCCGGGGAACGGGAAGCGGGTGGCCGAGATGGCGGAGCGCGAGGACGTCGTAGCTCGCGAGAAGCAGGTAGCTGATCGCGCCCGCCACGATCGACGCGACGACGCGCGACGCCGGGATCGCATGGAACCCGGCGATCACGTCGCGGAGGTGAACACCCTTCAGTGCGTGCCCGAGGATCCAGACCGCCGCGACGAACACGGCGACCGAGAGCCACGGAGCGAGCTTCTTCGCCCGCGTCGTCCAGCCCGGAGCGCGAGCGCGATCCGGTTCGTCGGCGTTGGACACCGTCTCGCGCGCCTCCCGCGGAATGGGTCGCGTCTCTCTGGCGTTCCGCGGATTCTAGCGCTCGTACTCCTTGAGGAAACCCAGGAACTCGCGACGATGACTTTCCTCGTCCGCGAGGATCGTGGTCACGAGGTCGGCCGTGACGTAGTCCCGTGCCTCCTCCGCCGCCTCGATCAGATCGCGATACGCCTCGATCGCGCCGGCCTCGGCCTCGATCACGCCGCGGATCACCCGGACGACGTCCGTGGTGTCTTCCGTGGGCTGCAGACTCTTCTGGTTCGGGCGGAACGCCATCGAGCCCGGTACGATCCCGCCCAGCTCCTTGATCCGCTTGGCGAACGACTGGGCGTGACCGATCTCCTCCATGACGTCGGCGGCCAGGGATCGCTTGATCTCCTCCGCCCGCACGCCGTCGAGGTTGACGGAGTTGCAGATGTAGCTCTGAACGGTCTCGATCTCCATCCAGTACGCGCGCTCGAGTCCGGCCAGCACCTTGTCCGTCGCCACGGGCATGTCCATCGCCTTGGTCGTCATCGCTCACCTCCCTGGTTCGGGTTCTGTCGTCGGCCCGCTCGCCGATCCGTCCGGCACCGGATGTACGCGCGAAGTCGCGGAAGGTTCCGGCGGACGCGCCGGGGGCACCAGCGGTCGGGAACGCTGCGGGGGCGCGGGGCGCGGGCAGTGTTCGCCGATCTTTGTCTAGCTGCTGTCCAGGATATTAAAAGATCCATCCGGGACTGTCCAGGAGTTCCGGCCCGCGCACCGGGCCCATCCCCCATCCGGCCCGGACCGCTCTCAGATGTACAGACGTTCCGGATCCACTTCCTCGCGCAGGAGTCGAAGCTCCTCGTCCGTGGGCGACGGGTTGTCCTCCACCGCCTCCGCCACCCCGAGCTCGAACCCCGTGGCGGCCCGGATCTCTTCGATCGTGACTCCCGGTTGACGCTGCCGGATCTCCATTCGCTTCGTCTCCGGATGAAAGCCGAGGATCGCGAGCTCCGTCACGACCCGATAGGGCCCCGT
>JAGQIB010000220.1 GCA_020431545.1 Gemmatimonadota bacterium | reverse complement strand
CGGTCTCGGTGTGTCCCGGCAGCAATCGCAGCGCGCGCCGGATCGCGGGCAAGGGGGAGACCGCGCGCTCCGGCTCGAACGCGTGGGCGCTCTCGCCCTCGAACTCGGCGAGGAGACCACGGGAGCCGTACGCGAACACGTCGTCGCGCAGGATCACCTGGCCGAGTGCCTGGCCCGGGAGGTTGTGCCAGGCGATCGCGACATCGGCGGCCAGCTCCTCCCAGCGCGGGTCGGAGCGAACACGTGCCGCGCCCTCGCCGGTTTCCTCCGCCGGCTGGAACAGGACGGTGACCGCTCCGGCGCGGGGCGGGGTCGCCGCGAGCCGCTCCGCCACGGCGAGGAGCGTCGTGAGGTGACCGTCGTGGCCGCACTTGTGCGAGACGGTCGCCTGCGCGGAGTGATGCGGGAGCGAGCGCGACTCCGCGATCGGCAACGCGTCGAGCTCCGCGCGCAGCAGGACTCGCGCGCCGTCCCGGCCGGAGTCGAATCGCGCGGCGACGCCGTGGCCGCCCAGTCCGCGCACGATCGGTCGCGCTCCGAAACGGGTGAGGTGCTCGGCCACGGCTTCGGCCGTGCCGGATTCGTGCCCGCTGAGTTCGGCCCGGCGGTGGAACTCCCGCCGGATCGCGGTCCACTGCGTGGGGGGCGATTCCGAGCGAAACGCGGCGGCGTCGCTCATCCGACCGGAATCTCGGCTTCCGCTGCGGGGAGAGGAGAGTCCGACTCGGTGCCGATCAGCTCGATCGGCGGGAGGTACCGGCCGGCGAGCAGCCGGACGAGGGCGGAATAGCCCGGCCGGAATCCGATGCGGTCGCCGGGTCGGAAGGCGGGCGAGTCCCCCGCGACGTTGACCGCGGTCAGGTCGCTGCTCGCGCCGGCGAGGCGCACGCGCGGATCGATCGGCGTGAGCGACGCGATGTCCGTGTCGAGGTGACCGAGACTGACGAGCGCACGGTAGCCCCGCTCGCCCGGCTCGGGGTCTTCCGTCTCGAAGTCCGCGAACGGCCGGATCGCCGCCGACGTGTCGCCGAGCGGGGAGAGGCTCTTTTCCTTCATCTCCACGACCTCGGCCTCGATCAGGAACGCGTCGTCGCGCAGGCCCTCGATCGTGCCGCCGTGCACGAGGTCCGAGCCGAGCAGGACGGAGTCGCCGATCCGGAAGTGATTCGCGGAGCTCGGCAGCTTGCCCTCCCTCAGCAGCGGCAACGCCACGCTCGTGGCGACGGAGAGGAGCGGCAGCTTCGTGTCGAACTTAAGCTCGAGGAACTCACGGTACAAGGCCATCTGCTGAAACTGCTCGATGGCCGGCACGAGACCGGAGAGGCAGCCGAGGTTCGCGCCGATTCCCACGACCTCGAGACTCTCGTGCTCGGCGGCGCGTCGGTACAGCGCCTCGAGGCCTCCGGGCAGGATGCCCTCGCGGAGCTCGCCGAGCTCTACCATGAGAATGACCTGGTGCCGTCGCCCCTGACGCGCGGCCTCGGCCGCGACCGCGTCGAGCACCGCACCCTCGCTGTGGAGCGTGAGATCGGACAGCGCGACGAGCTCCGGCAGCTCCGAGAAGCTCGGCAGGCGGAGATTCATCGTCTTCGCGCGGGGAGCCACGCTGCGGATCGCGCGCAGGTTGTCGAGGCGCGAGTCGGCGAGCATGGGGGAGACGTCGGCGAGGGCGGCGAGCAGGGACTTCCTCCCGCACAGCGCCTTCGTCACGAACGTCCAGGTGCC
>JAGQIB010000219.1:2115-2822 GCA_020431545.1 Gemmatimonadota bacterium | reverse complement strand
TCCTACGCGCACCAGGACAGCGTGCACATCCAGCGCTTCGATTCGACCGGCCTGCGCATCCTCCGGATCGGCTGGCCGGTGCCTGACACGCTCGGCGTGGATCCGCAGTCGCGAGTATGGCTCGGGCTTGCCGACCTCGACCGTCGCCCCGGCCTGAACGACCAGGAACTCGTGCTCGCGCTCCAGGAAGGCTGGATCGGCGTGGTGAACTCGGTCGGTACGATGCTGCCCGGCTGGCCCGTGCAGGTGAACGGACCGATCGCGGGCCCGCCCGCCTTCGCGGATCTGGACGGCGACGGTCTGCTCGAGATCGCGCTCACGGCAGGATCGAGGGACATCCACGTCTTCAACTACAACGGGGTGGAGCGCCCCGGCTGGCCGGTGCACGTCCGGCTCGTGGACTATCCCGGATCTTCGCGCCCGCCGTCGCCGCCGGTCATCGCCGACGTCGACGCGGACGGCCGGCTCGACATCGTGGCCGGCTTCAAGGATTTCACGATCCGCGCGTACGCCCCCGACGGCGAGGAGGCGCTCGGGTTCCCGATTCCGGTCGGAGCCCCGCTCGTGGCGTCGCCCGCCATCGCCGACGCGAACGGCGACGGTCGCCTCGAGGTCTGGGCGCAGGCGCTGGACGGACAGGTCTACTCGCGCGTGCTGCGCGGCCTCGCGCGCCCCGGGAACCCGGCGTGGCCGATGCTCGCCGGCGG
>JAGQIB010000219.1:438-2039 GCA_020431545.1 Gemmatimonadota bacterium | reverse complement strand
TGCTGATCTTCCCGAACCCGATCCGCCCGACCGACGAAGAGGTCCGGTTCCGGTACACGCTCGGCCCGAACCTGCCGGCGGCCACGGAAGTGGAGATCACGCTCTTCAACCTCGCGGGGGAGAAGATCGAGACGGTGGAGGGGACCGCGTTCCCGAACACCGAAAATCAGGTCTCGCTCGCGGCGTCGAAGCTCGCGTCCGGCGTGTACCTCTGTTCCCTCAACGCGCGCTCGGGCGACAAGCACGTGTCCACGAGCGAGAAATTCGCGGTGATCCGATGATCGGCCGGAGGAGCAAGTACTGGGCGGGCGGCCTCGGAGTCCTGCTGCTGCTCGCGACCCCGCGCGCCGAGGCCGTACCGAGCCATGTGCCGGCGGCCGGTTCCGTGCGGGAGGCGGTGGCGGTGTCGCTGCAGGCGTCGGCCGCGCGCTCGACCGCGCTCGATCTGCCGGACGACTGGGACTGGGCCGCCTCGGGCGAGATGGCCCCGGACGACGGGAAGAAGTCCGTGCTGCGCGCGGTGGCGTCTTCCGCGGTGCTGCCCGGCCTCGGCGAGAGCTACCTGGAGCACCCGAATCGGGCCAAGCTGTTCTGGACGATCGAGGGCGTGATCTGGAGCTCGTTCGCGTTCTACCGCATTCAGGCCGAGCGGCGCCAGGATCAGCAGATCGAGTACGCATCGCTCGAGTCCGGGGCGCCGACGGACGGCGACGCCGACTACTACGAGCACATCGGTCTGTGGATCTCGATCGAGGAGTGGTACGACATCGTGCGTCGCGACGCACGCTACACGTACCCGGACGATCCGGCGGCGCAGGACGCGTACTTCGAGCAGAACAAGCGCTACGGTAGCGGGGACGCGTGGTCCTGGCCCTCCGACAGCGAGCGCTTGCAGTACCGTCGGCTCCGCTCGCGTGCGGAGCGTTCGTTCCGCAATGCACGCGCGGCGGCGGGGGCGGCCCTGTTCAACCGGCTCGGATCGATGATCCACTCGCTGGCGCTGGGCCGGAACTACAATCACCACGTCGAGCAGGCACGTCTCGAGCTGCGCGTGCAGCCGATCGATTCCGTCGACGGGCTCGTGATCGGACCGGTCCTCACGTCGCGCTACTGATCGCGAGGCGCGTGATGAATCTGCGTCGCTTCCGCCGTCGGTCGGGCTCGTTGCTGCTCGCCGCGGGCGCGTTCCTCGTCGGAGCGGGGCTCGCCGCGTCGACGGCGGCGAGCGAGGACGACCTCGCGGCGCACCTGGCGGCCCGCTACGACCGCGTGCTCCTCGCCCCCGAGGACCGTCCCCTCCGGAATCCGAGCGCCGTATCCGTGGATCCGTTCGGCGGGATCTTCGTGGCCGACACCGACAACCATCGCGTCCTCCAGTACGACGCCGCCGGTCGCTTCACGTTCGCGCTCGGCGGCTACGGCTGGGAGAGCGGACGCCTCTCGCAGCCCACCGACGTCTGCGCGCGCGAGGGCTTCCGCGTGTTCGTGGCGGACGCCGGCAACGACCGCGTGCAGAGCTTCTCGATCCGCGACTCGGCCGAGGAGGGAACGGTGTTCCCGTTCTCGTTCGGATCGGGGTTCGGCGGCGAGCCGCTCGTGCG
>JAGQIB010000219.1:0-376 GCA_020431545.1 Gemmatimonadota bacterium | reverse complement strand
GTGTGGGTGTTCGCGCCCACCGGCGAGCTCGCGGCCCGGCTCGGCGATTCCGGAGAGGCGGACGGTCGCTTCGATCGCCCGTCGGGAGTCGCGGTCTCGGAGAAGGGACGCTTCGTCTACGTGGCCGATGCCGGGAATCGCCGCGTGCAGGTGTTCGACGGGATCGGCAACTGGCGGGCCTCGTGGGGCGGGCCGGACTCCGATCGCTTCGTGGAGCCGACCGGCATCGACCTCGACTCCCAGGGCAACGTCTACGTCGCGGATGCCGGCGGCTCGCGGATCGTGGTGCTCACGGCCGAGGGCGAGGAGCTCGTGACGTTCGGCGGCCCCGGCGACGGACCCGGGCGGTTCCGCGCGCCCGTCGACGTCGCCGTCG
>JAGQIB010000218.1:7371-8719 GCA_020431545.1 Gemmatimonadota bacterium | reverse complement strand
GCCGTCCGCGCCGTAGGCGGGCACCCATCCGGAGAGCTCCGGGCGCGGGTCGCCGCCCTCGCACGGGTTCTCGGACAGCACGTCGATCCGGAACCAGAGCGAACCGGCGAGGCGGGTCGCCTCGTGGACGTCGATCGCGTACTCGGCCCGGTCCGTCGATCCGTGGCGCGGGCTGCGGGCCGGCAGGCCGGCGCCGGGATCCGGCCACACGAATCCGTCCCAGTGGCGATTCAGGTAAGCGAGGCGACGGGGCAGCAGCTCGTCGTACGGGAACCAGGTGCCGGCCTCCTGAGGCGCCACCCAGCCGAGATCCCCGGACGCGAGACGGATCCGGAACCAGCCGTTCGTCCGCGCCGTGACGACGGCGGCGGGCACTTCGTAGTCGACCTCGCGCGTCACGAGCCCATCGTAGGAGTCGATCCGGGCGATCTCCTCGGCCGCCGCATCCGGAGCGGCCCGCACGACGACCACGCCGCCGTGGGCGAGGGCTTGCAGGTCGAGCAGGCCCAGGAAGGTCTCGCTCGTGGGATCGTCGGGCCGCGGCTCTCGGGCGGCGACTTGCCGGAGGACGTCGAGCGCCTGTTCGCTCTCGAGCCGGGAGACCACGAAACGCGCCGGAACGTCGACGAAATCCTGGGAGCTCCCGGCATCCGACACGAACGCGGGGCGGGAGCCGTCGCACGAGTACACGCCGAGCGGCCCCGCGACGAGGTCCTGCGCGCGCGCGAAGAGCACGTAGATCGTCCCGAGTCCCGTCTCCAGCCCGCACGACGCGCTGGAGGAAGACGTCACATAGGTCACTCGCTCTCCGCGTCGCAGCGGTTCCTTCCGGGCAATCCAGGTTCGATACGGCGCCTCCACGAGCTCGAAGTCCAGCGACAGATCCAAGACGTCGCCTTCCTCGGGGCTGACCGGGCGGACGTCGACGAGCCGCGCGATCACGACCTCGTCCGCGTCGTGGAAGTAGTCGGCGAAGGGCCGGGGAATGCACCGGCAGGCGTCGGCACGCGACGTCGCGAGGATCCCGACCAACACGAGCCCGAGCGAGAAACGACTCGCCCTCCTCGCGAGCAGGCGCGCGCTCAAGGGGCCGACCGGCGGGTGGCGACCGTCGCGACTGCGAGACCCAGCACCATACCGATCGGCGCGAACACGAGCGGCGCGATCACGAACTCGAGCCCGTGCGGGAAGCCGGGGTACACGCGGCTCGGAAGGAACTTCGGCCAGAACTGGAAGCTCGCCCACGCGAGCACGACGACGATCGGGACGAGTCCGCCCCACGCTGCGGCCGAGGGCGAGATCGCAGGATTTCGTCGCACGACCCGCACCGCGATCCACAGCAGGATCA
>JAGQIB010000218.1:0-7327 GCA_020431545.1 Gemmatimonadota bacterium | reverse complement strand
CACTGCTCCGCGAAGGCGGCGATCGTTCCCGGCACGCCCATGCCGGCCGCGAGCCCGGTGATCAGGAACGTGATCGCGGGGATCGCGAGAACCGCCAGGGCCGACCAGATCGTGAAGCGAGCACTCACGTCGCTAACCTCCGTTTCGGCGTCCGGCGCCGCCCGCCGAGGGGTGGGCGATCCCGCTCGCGCGCAGTGCTTCCGGGAGTCTAGTACGAGTGGTCGCCGAGCTCCACCGGTCCGCGGTACGTGCGGTAGATGATCACGGTGTACGTCAGCACGAACGGCAGCCCCAGCGCCGCGATCAGGAGCATGATCTCGAGCGTCCGCGCCGACGAAGCGGCGTTGAACAGCGTGAGGCTGTGCTCGGGCAGGGGATCGCTGCGCAGCAGGTTCGGGAACATCGCCGCCGCGAACAGGGCCACCAGGGCCACGATCGCGAGGGCAGAGCTCACGAACGCCTCTCCGCCCCGACCGCGGCGCACCGCCCGCGCCACGTTGATCACCGCGGCCAGGTTGAGGACCGGCACGACCCAGAGCCACCGCGCGTGGGCGAAGTTCGCCACCGCTTCCGGGACCGAGATCCACGTGGCGATCGAGACCGCGGCGTACAGCACCACGAACGCGGCGTACGCGCGCCACACGGCCCGTCGCGCCCGGGCGCGGAGCTCTCCCGTGGTCTTGAGCATCAGGAAGATGCCGCCGTGCAGCGCGAACAGCGACACGACGAACGCACCCGTCAGCAGCGCGTACGGGTGCAGCAGGTCCAGCGTGCCGCCCACGTAGTCGCCGCGGGCGCTCAGCGGCAGGCCGCGCATGACGTTGCCGACCGCCACGCCGAACAGCAGCGACGCGAGGAACGAGCTCGCGAAGAAACCGGCGTCCCATCCCGCACGCCACGCGGGCGCCGCCACCTTGCTGCGGAACTCGAGCGACACGGCGCGGAAGATGAGCGCGAACAGAAGCGCCACGAACGCGAGATAGAATCCCGAGAACGCCGACGCGTACGCCTCCGGGAACGCCGCGAACAGCGCGCCGCCGAACGTCACGAGCCAGACCTCGTTGCCGTCCCAGAGCGGGCCGATCGAGTTCAGCGAGATTCGCTTCTCGCGGTCGTCGCGCGGCACGAACGGATGCAGGATGCCCACGCCGAGGTCGAATCCGTCGAGGATCGCGTACCCCGCGAGGAGCACCCCGAGGAGCGCGCCCCAGGTCAGGGCCAGGGTCTCGAAGCTCACGTGCCGCCTCCTCCGCCCCCGGCCGCGCCGGCCGGCGTCGGGCCGTCCTCGCCCCGGTCGACCATGCCGCCGCCGCGCCCCGGCCGGGCCTCCGCGGTGTCCAGGAAGCTCCCGCCGCCCGCCACGTCCCGTCCCCCGCCTGCGAGCTCGCCGGGAGCGTCCGGGCCGTGCTTGATCTTGCGATCCAGCAGGAACAGCCACAGCACGCCGAGCAGCACGTAGATCACCCCGAACAGGATCAGGGAGGCGAGCACCTGCTCGCTCGTGATCGCCTGACTCACGGCCTCCGTCGTGCGCAGGCCGAGTGACTCGTCGTAGACCACCCGACCGTCCGGGCCGGTCACGAGCTGTCCGGAGTCGGTCCACGCCACGGGCGGATGCACGATCCACGGCTGCCGCCCCACCTCGGCCGCGATCCAGCCGGCCTGGTTCGCGACGACGGCCGGGATCACCGCGAGCACGAACACCACGAGCAGCCAGCGCTGCTCGAACAGCCGTCCACGCCAGTGCAGGAACGTCGCGAGCGACGTGAGCGCGATGAAGAAGGTCCCGATCGCGATCATCGTGTGATACGTCACGTAGGGGATCGCGATCGGCGGCCGATCAACCGGACGGAACTTGTCGAGCCCGACGACCTCCGTCGTCAGATCATCGAACAGCAGGAACGACAGCCCTCCGGGAATCGAGATCTCGTGGTCTACCCGGTCCTCGTGCGGGATCCCGAACAGACCGAGATCGCCCCGCCCCGTTTCGAAGTGCCCCTCGAACGCGGCGAGCTTCGCGGGCTGGGTCTCGTAGACGTTGCGGGCCTGGAAGTGCCCCGAGAACAGCAGCGCCCACGACGCGACGGTGGCGAGCACGAGGGCCCCGCGGAACGATCGCTTCGCGAACTCCTCGTGCCGGCGACGCAGCAGGTACCACGCGGAGATGCTCATCACGAAGAAGGCGCCCATCACGAAGCACCCGAGCAGCACGTGCGTGAGGCGATGCACCGTGGACGGGTTCCCCACCATCGCCCAGAAGTCCGTGATCTCCGCGCGACGCATCACCTCGCCCGCCACGACCCATGGCGCACCGTCGCGCAGGATCGGCACGATGTGGTGCCCGGCCGGCGTCTGCTGCCAGCTGTTCGCGATCACGATCCAGAAGCTCGAGAAGATCGAGCCGATCGCGACCATGCACGTGGAGAAGAAATGCATGCCGGGCGAGACGCGATCCCAGCCGAAGACCAGCACGGCGAGGAATCCGGATTCGAGGAAGAACGCGAAGATGCCTTCCGCCGCGAGCGCGGAGCCGAACACGTCGCCCACGAAGCGCGAGTACGCGGCCCAGTTCGTGCCGAACTCGAACTCCATCACGATACCGGTCGCCACGCCGAGCGCGAAGTTCAGCGCGAAGATGCCCGTCCAGAAGCGGGCCGCCGACTCGTAGAGCGGATCCCGCGTCCGCCACGACTTGAAGTCCAGGTACGCGAGAACGATCCCCATCCCGATCGTGAGCGGCGGGAACAGGTAGTGGAACATGATCGTGAGCGCGAACTGGAGCCGCGACAGGAAGACGACGTCCAAACCTTCGCTCCTCGGGGGCGGTGAGTCACGGTACCCCGCGGGAGTTCGCGGACAAGTCCCGGTCCGGGCCCCCTCGGCGAAGTGACGACCCACCGGTGTCGGCCCGGGCTACGCCCGATCGGCCCTGCTTCAGCGCATCCAGCGCGCGACTTCCGGGATGCGGGCCAGCTCCGCCCGCTCGCCCACGGCGGCCCGCACGAGCGACCGCCCCTCCTCGATGTTCCCGGCCTCGGCCAGCGCCACCCCGAGGTGCGCGCGAACCTCCGCGTCGCCGGTGGCGGCCAGGGCGCGCCGGAGCGGGTCCACGGCGTCGGCGGCGCGGCCGGCCCGGATCGCCGCCCACCCGAACGTGTCCAGCACCACGGGATCGCCCGGCGCCTTCGCCCGCGCCCGCGACGCCAGATCGAGCGCGCGGCGCGCATCCAGGTTCTCGTCCGCGAGGATCCACGCGAGGTTGTTCAGGAGGTCCGGGTCGTCATTCGTGGCGCGAACTCCGGACTCGAGAGTCGCGATCGCCTCGCGATCCGCTCCGGCCCGCCGCTGCAGACGCGCGCGATCCACGTACGCCGCCGCCCGCGCGGAGTCGAGCGCGATCGTCCGCGCGAGCTCACGGATCGCCGCGGCAACGTCGCCGGCCTCCTCCAGCGCGAGGGCGTGGTCGTGAGCGAACGCGGGATCCTCCGGTCGAATGCGCGCGAGACGGGCCGCGGCGTCGCGCGCGCCCTCCACGTCGCCGGCCTTGCGCCGGAGCTGCGCGACCCGCGACAAGATCGAAACGTTGTCCGGGTCGCCGGCCAGCAGACGGTCGACGAACGCGCGCTCCTCCTCGCGCGATCCCCCGAGGATGACCTGCGGGAGCTGCTGCAGATCACGGTAACGCCGGATCGTGTCCTTCGGATCGAGCGCCGTGAAGTCCCACAGCGAGTCCTCGGGCGCGAGTCCGGCGCCGCCCACGTAGCCGAGCGCGTCGAGTCGACGTCGCGTCTCCTCGTCCACCGCCATCGACTCCGAGCCGAGTCCCCCGCCGCGCGCCAGGAACGCATGCAGGTCCGCGCGCAGCGATTCCACGCGGTCCGGCTGCTCGGCCGCGAGATTGCGGGACTCGCCGGGATCCGTCTCGAGATCGTAGAGCTCCGGCACGGGCGCCTCGATCAGCTTCCAGCGCCCGTCGCGCCACGCGCGGGAACCGGACCAGCCGAAGTTCAGGCGCGGGAACAGCGTCTCCGCGTAGATCGGCGTGCGTCGTAGGGTCTCGCGACCGTGCAGCAGCGGCGCGGCCGAGACGCCGTCCAGGCCGACGGGCGCCTCGAAGCCCGTCAGCTCCAGGAGCGTGGGAAACGTCTGCACGAGCGACACGGGCTCGCTCACGCGCGCTCCGGCCGGCACGCCCGGTCCCGCGATCACCCACGGCACGTGCAACGTGGACTCGTACACGAACCAGCCGTGCGAGGACTCGCCGTGCTCTTCCAGCGATTCGCCGTGATCCGCCGTGACCACCACGAGCGTGCGGTCCGTGCGCTCGCCGAGTGCTGCGAGGAGTCGACCGATCGCCTCGTCGACCGCCGCCACCTCCGCGCCGTAGAGATCATCCGGGTAGCGCGCCGCGAGATGGGCCGGCGGATCGATCGGGGAATGCGGATCGAAGAAGTGGACCCACAGAAAGAACGGCCGGTCGGCCGCGGCGGCGCGCGTGAGCCACGGCACGGCGAGCGTCGTGATCTCCTCGGCCTTGCGCTGATCCTGCAGGAGACGTCCGAGGATGTTGCCTTCCGCCGGCCCGCGGAGAAAGTCGTCGTCGTAGGTCGCGAAGCCCTGGTCCGTGCCGTACCGCGCCTCGAGCGGCACGGCCGCGAGGAACGCGCCGGTGTCCCAGCCCGCGTCGGCGTAGACCTCGGCCAGAGTGCGCGCCTCGCCCGCGAGGCGCCCGGCCCCGTTGTCGCGCAGGCCATGTCGGTCGGGGTACAGGCCGGTCAGGATCGTGGCGTGCGACGGCAGGGTGAGCGGCACGGGCGCCTCGGCCCGCTCGAACAGCGCGCCGCGGGCCGCGAGCGCGTCGACGACGGGCGTGCCGCTCCAGCCCGGCGCGTACGCT
Source organism: Gemmatimonadota bacterium (assembly GCA_020431545.1). Taxonomy (GTDB): domain Bacteria; phylum ARS69; class ARS69; order ARS69; family ARS69; genus JAGQIB01. Next base: position 2,430 of record JAGQIB010000218.1, on the reverse strand, counting down.
CCGATGCGATCGGCGCGGCATGTGTCGATCGTGATCAGGAGCACCGCGTCCGGCTCCGGCGCGCGATCGCACGCGGCGAACGGAAGGGCGAGCAGACACCAGGCGAGGCGCTTCACGACGCGACTCCGGGGACGAGGAGTCCGTGAGCTTACTTCAGGTGGGACTAGGCGGGAACGCTCCCGTCGCTCGACGCGCCGGCCGCGCGCGAGGCGAGCACCTCCGCCACCGCGGTCCGGAGATCCGCCACGCGGTAGGGCTTCTCGAGCAGGCGATCGGCCCCGCGGGCGAGCGCCTCTTCCTTCTCCTCGGCCGACGCGTAGCCTGTCGTCACGAGCACCGGGAGATCGGGGGCGAGCTGCTGGAGCTCGTCCAGCACGCCGAGGCCGTCGATGCCGGGCATGCGGAGATCCAGAATCACGAGGGTGAGCGACTTCGTCTCGTGACGGAGCGCCTTCAGCGCCTCGATGCCGTTCGCGGCGAGCTTCACCGAGTGGCCGTCTTCCTCGAGGATGATCTGGATCATCTCGCGGAAGGCGGGCTCGTCGTCCACCACCAGGATCTTGAGACCGTCGCGGTGGTCGGCTGGCGCCACGGCCGCGGGCAGCAGGATCTCGAACGTCGTGCCGACGTTCGGCCGGCTCTGGACGTCGATGGTGCCGCCGTGCCGGCGCACGATTCCGTACACCATCGCGAGGCCGAGGCCGGTGCCCTTGTTCGACTCTTCCTTGGTGGTGAAGAACGGCTCGAAGATGCGCTCGAGCACCTCGGGCGGCATGCCGGTTCCGTCGTCACGCACGGACAGGCAGCAGCCGCCGCGCGCACGGTCCACGTTTCCGAGGCGCGCCGACTGATCCTCGCTGAGCGGGCGCGTCTCGATCCGGAGATGGCCCCCGTTCGGCATCGCGTCGCGCGCGTTCAGGCAGAGGTTCAGCAGCATCTGCTGCAGCTCGACCTCGTCGCCCTGGATCTCGGGGACGTGGTCGTCGAGCCGGAAGTCCACCGAGATCTTCTGGCCCACGCTGGTGCGGATGAGCGCGCCGACCTCGCTGACCATCTTGTTGATGGACATCGGCGTGACCTTGTTCCGGCCGCCCCGCGCGAACTTCATCAGCTCCTGCGACAGGTGCTGCGCGCGCTTCGCCGCCGTCTCGATGTCGTCGAGGTCGCCCGTGATGTGCGGGTCGTCCGGCAGCTTCACGCGGAGCACGCCGGCCTTGCCGAGGATCACGGATACGAAGTTCCCGAAATCGTGCGCGAGGCCGCTCGCGAAGTTGCCGATCGACTCCATCTTCTGGGCGCGGAGGAGCTGACGTTCCACGTGGGTACGGCCCCCACGACCGAGCAGCATCAGCAGGTAACCGGTGCGCTGGCCGTGGTCGTCGGTGAGCTCCTTCGCGCGGAGCTGCACCACGAGCGATTCGCCGGACGCACCGTTCAGGTGCACCTCGGGGAGATCGAAGGAGCCCTGCTCCGGCAGGCTGTCGAGTGCGGTCTGGGCGGCCCGGGTCTGGAAAATCGAGAGGGAGCGCACGTCGAGTCCCACCGGCTCGGCGGGCAGGGCGGAATCACCCACCACCGCCGCGAGCTCGGGATTCGTCTCGAGCACCCGGAAGTTCGGATCCACGATCAGCATGCCGACGGGGATCTCCCGGAACAGCTCGCGGGCCTCGGAGACGCTGTCCGGGAGCCGCGCGCCCACGATCGCCTCGAGGTTGTCGTCGTCGTCGCGCACGGCGCGCAGGACCACCCGGATCGGGGCGCCGTCCAGCACGAGATTCCCGGTCCACTCCTCCTCGCGCGCGGTCGTCCGGAGCGCCGCGAGCACCTCGCGTCGATCGCTCTCGAACAGATCCGCCATGTGGCGTCCCAGCCACTCGAGCGGACGCAGGCGCGCATCCGGCAGCCATCCGGCGCCGAGCTCGCGCACGCGTCCCCCCGGATCGAGGACCAGCGTGCCGGTGCCCAGGACGGACAGCAGCGCGCGGGACCAGCGCAGCCAGCGCTCGGAGGCCTCCTCCGCGCGTCGGTCACGCAGGATCACGAACACGTCTTCGTCGCCCTCGGACGCGCGCGACGCCGGCGGCGCGAGCACGCGCACGCCGCACGGGATGCGATCGCCCGAGCGGGACAGCAGCTCCACCAGCCACTCCGCGGAGTCGGCCGGACGGGCGGTGAGACGCGAGCGGAGTCCGGGGCGATCGGGTTCGGCCAGCACCATTCCGAGCGGCCGGCCGACCGCTTCGGCGGAGCTCCAGTCCAGGATGCGGCGCGCGCGCTCCGGCCAGAACCGGATGCGGCCGTTTCGATCCACGCGAACGACGGCGAGATCGGGCGCCTGATCCAGCGCGCGCACGAGGATCCCGTCGGACGGCGCGATCTCCGGCGCGGCAGGCGAGGCGGACGGAGCCGGCTCCTCGCCGCGGAGCGGCA
>JAGQIB010000217.1:1246-2739 GCA_020431545.1 Gemmatimonadota bacterium | reverse complement strand
CCGCGGTTCTCCCGCATCGAGCGCACGCCCTCGAGGTCGAACGTCTGACCGTCCAGGATCACGGGCGTGAGCCCGTCCTCGAGCATGTCCACCAGGTACCGGTTGCTGCCGCCGCGCACGAAAGACGCGGTGATGCCCCGCGCGCGCATCCGCTCCGCGAGGTACAGCGCGAACGCGAGCGTGATGCCGCCCGCCCCCGCCTGGAAGCTGAACGATTGCTTCACGATGCCGGCCGCCTCGCAGAACCGCGCGACGTGCTCCGCGATCAGCAGGCGGTCGGGACTGTTCGTGACCCGCGTGGTCCCGGAGACGATCTGCGACGGATCCCCCACGCGGTCCACCACCACGACCTGGTCCACGTTGTTCCCCTGGATCTGCCAGGGCAGGCACGGGAACGGAACGAGGTGGTCGGTGACGACGATGACGTGCTCCGCGTACACGGAATCCGCGAGCGCGAATCCGAGCAGCCCGCACGCCGAGGCGCCGCGATCGCCAGTCGCGTTGCCGAACGCGTCCGCGGTGGGGGCCGCGATGACGGCGAGGTCGACGGGCAGATCGCCGTCCTGGATCGCCTGCCACCGGCCGCCGTGCGAGCGCAGGATGCCGGTGCCGCGCATCGCGCCCGCCGACGTGAAGTCGCCGAGGGGTCCGTTCATCGAGCCCTCGATGTGGTGCAGGACCCCGGACTCGAGGTGACGGATCATCGGAGCGTGGCACGGGAACGAGGCGCTCGGAGCCCACGTCACGTCGCGGATGCCCATCTCGGCGACGAGATCCATCACCGCGTTCGCGACCAGGTCGCCGTTGCGGAAATGGTGGTGCGTGGAGATGACCATGCCGTCGTGCAGGTTCGCGCGCTCCAGGGCGGTGCGCAGATCCGGTGCGCGCTTGTCGCCGTCGGCCGGGTAGTCCGCGCAACTGCGGATCCGGGGTCCGTGCTTGCGACCGTCCGGCAGGTGCTTGCCCACGCCGCGGAACGGGGTCCGCTCCCGGCCGTTCACCTCCCGCGGCACCTCGCGGCCCGCGGCGTTCGTCACGAGATCACGCGTGGCCGGCATGTTCCCGCTCCTTCCAGTCGGCGGGGAGTGTGCCTCCCGCCACCGCCAGTTCCACCGCCCGGCGGGCGCGCTTGACCACCGGGGCGTCGATCATCTTCGAGCCGAGCGAGACCACGCCGCGCCCGGCCGCCTCCGCCTCGTCCCACGCGAGGACGATCCGCTTCGCGCGCGCGAGCTCCTCCCCCGCGGGCGTGAAGCCCTCGTTCACCACCCGGACCTGACGCGGGTGGATGCAGCCCTTGCCCTCGAACCCGAAATCGCGAGCCTCGGCGACGGCCGCCCGAAGCGAATCGAGGTTCTCGAAGTCGGAGTACACGGTGTCGATCGGCGTGACACCGGCCGCGCGCGCCGCGGCGACCACGACGGACCGGGCCCACTGCGATTCACGTCCCTCGTCCGTGCGCTTCGCGCCGAGATCCGCGGTGAGGTCCTCCA
>JAGQIB010000217.1:0-1192 GCA_020431545.1 Gemmatimonadota bacterium | reverse complement strand
GATTCCCTGGGCGCTCTCCAGGATCGGCATGAGCCACGGCGGGGACTCGCTCGTGTCGAGACGGGCGCACGCCTCCGCCACGGCCACGACCTGCTCCGCGGACTCGACCTTCGGGATCAGGATCATCTGCGCACCGTGCCCGACCACGTACGGCAGGTCGTCGAGGCCGAGCGGCAGCTGGTTGATCCGGACCATGCGCTCGGCTCCGCCCCATTCGAAGAACCGGAGCGCGTTGCGCACGAGCGGGCGGGCCGCCGGCTTCTCGCGCGGCGCCACGCTGTCCTCCAGATCGAGGATCACGCCGTCGGCGCCGTAGAGGCCCGCGTTCATCATGAACTTCGGATTCGTGCCCGGCAGGTAGAGACGCGACCGGCGGAACCGATGCCGCGCCGACGGACCGACGTTGCGCGGGTCGGGCAGCACGTGGCGACCGGCGCCGAGTCCGGCTGCGTGGACCGCGGCCTCGAGGCGGGCCGCGATCACGAGCGGCAGGGCGCCCTGGTCCTCCACGTCGACGCGGGCGTGCGTCACGTCGAGGGAGGCGAGTCCCTCCGCGACCTGGCGGCGGAGGTGGTCACCGTACAGCAGCTCGACCTTGGAGCGGAGGTGGATCTCGATGCCGCCGGAGTCGCGCGGTTCCACCCGGATCCAGACATCGGAGCGAACGTCGGTCCCGCGCGGGCCGGCCTCGCCCGCCGTCATTCCGCGATTCCTTCGAGCTGGCGACGCACGAGCTTCTCGGCGCCGCCGGCGATCACGAGCTGCTGCGGGACCTCGCCGAGCGGCGCGAACCGGAACGTCCGATCTCCGGCGCGAAGCGTGCTCGCGCGGAAGTCCACCTCGGCCGCGAGTCCGGTCCGGATGGTCTTGCGCGAGTCGCTCGCGAACCGCTCGCGCAGGAAGGTCACGAGCTCGGCGCACTCCACGAGCGGGAATCCGTTGTTGAACGCGTTGCGCTTGTAGGTCTGCCCCGCCGACGCGGCGATGACCAGCCGGACGCCCCGGCTCGCCAGGGCCGTCGCCGCCTGCTCGCGGCTGGAGCCCGAGCCGAAGTTCCGCCCGCCCACGATGATGTCGCCTTCGGCGGCGATCTGCTGGAAGGCGGGGTCGTAGTTGAGCATGGCGTGCTGCCCCTGCTGCTCGAAGGTGATGTCGTCGCGGTAGGTGACGTCCTTGCCGTAGATGCCGTCGG
>JAGQIB010000216.1 GCA_020431545.1 Gemmatimonadota bacterium | reverse complement strand
CACTTCGCGGTGACGTTCTTCCGCAGCGCGGAGATGGTCTCGCGGGCGATGACCTTGTTGCCGATCGCGGCCTGGATCGCGATCTGGAACTGCTGGCGCGGGATCACTTCCTTGAGCTTCTCGCAGAGGCTTCGACCCCATTCGTACGCCTTCTCGCGGTGCACGATGATCGAGAGCGCATCCACCGGATCGCCGTTCAGCAGGATGTCGAGCTTCTGCATCGGCGCGGCCTCGTACCCCACGAACTCGTAGTCGAAGCTCGCGTACCCGCGCGTGATCGACTTCAGCTTGTCGTAGAAATCGAAGATGATCTCCGAGAGCGGGAACCGGTAGTGGATCAGCACGCGCGTGGGATCGAGGTACTCCATCCCGGTCTGCACCGCGCGGCGCTCCTGCGCGAGCTTCATGATGTTCCCGATGTAGTCGGTGGGCACCACGATCTCGGCCCGGATGATCGGCTCCTCGAGGCGCTCGATCTCCGCCGGACGCGGCAGCTGGGTCGGACTCTCGATCACGCGCATCTCGCCGTCCAGCGTGTAGACGTGGTACGGCACCGTGGGCACGGTGGCGATCAGACCGAGATCGAACTCCCGCTCGAGCCGCTCCTGCACGATCTCGCGGTGCAGGAGGCCGAGGAAGCCGCACCGGAACCCGAACCCGAGCGCCATCGACGTCTCCGGCTCGTAGTGCAGCGACGCGTCGTTCAGCTTGAGCTTCTCCAGCGCGTCGCGCAGGTCTTCGTAGTCCTCGGATTCGATCGGGTAGAACCCGGAGAACACCATCGACTTCGCCTCGACGTAGCCGGGCAGCGGCTCCGTGGCCGGACGCGCCGCGTCGGTGATCGTGTCGCCGACCTTCGTGTCCGCGATGTGCTTCACGCCGGCGATCACGTAGCCGACCTCGCCCGCGGAGAGCTCGCTCTTCGGCATCCACCCGAGTCGCAGCGTGCCGACCTCGTCCACCAGGTACTCCGCGCCGTTCGAGAGGAATCGGATCGTGCGCCCCGCCCTCAACGTGCCGTCGACGACACGCACGTACGCGACCGCGCCCCGGTACTGGTCGAACGCCGAGTCGAAGATGAGCGCGCGCAGCGGGGCGGACGGGTCGCCCTTCGGCGGCGGAATGCGCTTCACCATCCTGGGAATGATCTGCTCGATCCCGATGCCGGCCTTCGCGCTGATCATCAGCACGTCGTCGGGATCGCCGCCCAGCAGGTCCACGACCTGCGCGCGAACGCGCTCGGGTTCCGCGCCGGGCAGGTCGATCTTGTTCAGCACCGGGATGATCTCGAGGTCGTTCGCGAGCGCCAGGTGCAGGTTCGAGATCGTCTGCGCCTCCACGCCCTGGCTCGCGTCCACGATCAGCAGCGCTCCCTCGCACGCGGCGAGGCTGCGCGAGACCTCGTAGCTGAAGTCCACGTGGCCGGGCGTGTCGATCAGGTTCAGCACGTAGGGGGTTCCGGTCTCCGGTTCCTTCCACTCCATCCGGACTGCGTGCGCCTTGATCGTGATGCCGCGTTCCTTCTCGAGCTCCATGTTGTCCAGCACCTGGCCCTGCGCCTTCTCGGCGGACAGGGTGCCGGTGAGCGACAGCAGGCGATCCGCGAGCGTGGACTTGCCGTGATCGATGTGCGCGATGAT
>JAGQIB010000215.1 GCA_020431545.1 Gemmatimonadota bacterium | reverse complement strand
TACAAGTTCCAGTTCGTGACGCTCGCCGGGTTCCACGCGCTGAACCACTCGATGTTCGAGCTCGCGCGCGGATACCGGGATCAGGGAATGGCCGCGTACTCGGCGCTCCAGCAGGCCGAGTTCGCATCCGAGGTCCACGGTTACACCGCCACGAAGCACCAGCGTGAGGTGGGCACCGGCTACTTCGACGCGGTGGCGCAGGCCGTGTCCGGCGGTCGTTCGTCCACGGTGGCGATGAAGGGCTCGACCGAGGAAGCGCAGTTCTAGAACCCGAGCCGATGTTCTCGCGGCGGCCCGGAGGCGTGTCCTCCGGGCCGTTTCGCGTCCGGGGCGTATCCGGTTTTCCAGGGGACCGCTAGAATCCTCCGGATGCGGACCTCTCTCCTTCCACTCGCCGCGGCAGTTCTCGCGGCATCGCTCGCGACCGGCGCCCGCGCGGCGACGTTGCCGGAGCTCGCGATCGCCCTGACGGGCGCGACCGACGTGCTGGTGGTCGGGACGGCGCCGCCGGTACCGGCGCTCGAAGACCCGGCGATCCGTCGGGCGCTGTGGACCACCACCACGGATCCGCGGGCCGCTCTCGCCGGCGAGGATCCGGCGGAGCTCGTGATCGTGCTCTGTCCCCGGCCCGGGGGCGCGGGCGGCGTGCTCGAGCCGCACGGCGAGGGCTCGATCTACACGGAGGAGGCGTTCGCCGAGTTCTGGGCGCGCGTCCGACCGGGCGGGACGCTTGCCTGGCTCGCGGCCGACGAGGTCGTCTTCCTGCGGGGTCTCCTGGCGCAGTGGGAAGCACGACGAGCGGAAACGGGCGGCGAGCGGGCGACCCCCGCGACCGACGGCTTCGGCTGGCGTCTCGTGCAGGACGCGGCGCCGGAGAGTCCGTACCGACTTCTCGGCCTGTTGCGACGCACACCGAGCGCGGCGGATCTCGCGGCCGTCGCGGCCCGCGCGCGGTCGATGCCGCTCCGGGAGCTGTTCGGTCCGGGGGCCGACGTTCGCAGCCGGTTCGTGCCGCTCGCGGATCCGGAGGGGCCGGCGTCGGCTCGCGCGCTCCTGTTCCGTCAGTTCTCGGCGGCGGAAGGACGACCGGTCGTGGTCGACGCCGCGCGCGACGACGGACCGCTCGTGTTCGAGACGCTCGCCGATCGATCCGCCTGGGAGAACGGCACACTCGCGCTCGGCTCGCTCGGGCTGCTCGCGATCTGGTTGCTGCCCCTCGCGGCGCGACGTCGTGTGGATGCGCCCACCCCCGACGTCGTACCGGTCGCGGTCCGCCTCGCGGAGCCGGGAGTCGTGCTCGCCCTCGCGACGGTCGGCGGCGTCCTCGCCTTGCGCTGGGCGACGTTCCGGCCGGGCGCGTTCCCCGCGGTCGGTGCCGTCCCCACGGCGGCGATCGTCGGTTTCCTGCTCGCGGCACGGGCAGCTTCCGGCGCTCGATTCGCCTTCGTCGGAGGGATCGGCGCGGTGGCCGCCGTCACGCTCGCGACGTTCGGCGCCCCGGTCGACGCCACGCTCCGGCTCGTCTTCGCCACGGCGCAGGGGCTCGCGTTCGGGCTCGCCGCCGGTGCGATCGCGTCGGGCGCGCGCGGGGAAGCGCCCGAGGATCACCGTCTCTGGATGTCACTCGGCATGCTGGGCGCGCTCTTCTTGGCGCCGGCGATCGCCGTCCGTCTCGTGCACGAGACCGGAGTGCGGGCGGCGGCGTGGATCCTGGCCGCCGCCTGGGTGCTCGTGACGCTGCTGCGCCTCGGGCTCGCCGCTCAGAGCAGGAAGCGCATGTAGGACACCATCACCACGTTCAACGCCATGTGGGCGAACGCGAGTCCCAGCACGTTCCGCGTGCGGAGCGCGATCGAGTCCCCGAGGATCCCGAGCAGAAGGAACAGCGCGTTCGCGGCGACCTTGCCGAGCGCACTCTCCAGGACCTGGATCTCGTGCGTGTGCCCGAGCATCCAGAACACGTTCTGCATCACGATCGCGAACGGGAGCCCCGCGTGCCGCGAGAGCGAGAGCAGGATGAAGCCGCGCGTGGCGATGTCCGTGCCCGCGGCGATCAGGCACATCGTGGCGCCGAGGAGGAGTGTCCGGTCCCACGGGAGATGACGCACCGGGTGATCCTGGATCAACGGGTCGTGGCGTCCGTACACGAAGGCGGCGAGGGCGATCGAGTACAGCGCGCAGCCGAGCGCGAAGCTCCGTCCGAGATTCCGGGTCGAGATTCCGAGATCGGCCGGGGACAGTCCGAGTCGGGAATTCGCCCAGAGGTACGGCACCACGATCGTCATCAGGAACTGCCAGAGTCCGGTGACCGCCGTGCGATCCACGGGATGGGGCGGCAGCGGCAGCGCGAGCCCCGTGATCGGCAGCCACGTCAGGTAGATCGCGGTCGCGAAGATTCCCAGGATGCCGAGGGTCGCGTTCCGGTCGCGGCGGTCGAGAAAGCCCATCGTTCGAGTCTAGCGCCGATCGACGGGATCGCCGACCCGCCCGGGCGCCAGGATTCGCGCGAGGGCCGGGCGGAGCGCGGGGTCGCGGAACGGGAACCCGAGCGCCTCGAGCGCGGCGGGCCGGACTCGCTGGCTCGCGAGCAGCCCTTCCTCCGCGAGCCCGTCGAGGGCGAGCCGCAGC
>JAGQIB010000214.1 GCA_020431545.1 Gemmatimonadota bacterium | reverse complement strand
CTGTGGATGCTCGACGAGTTCGAGGTGATCCACGGCGGGCGCTTCCCCGGCTTCATCACCGGCAAGCCCGTCGGCCTCGGCGGCTCGCAGGGACGGACGGAAGCGACCGGCTTCGGCGTGGTGTTCACGATCCGGGAAGCGCTCAAGGAGATGGACGTCCGGATCTCGGACACCACCGCGACGGTCCAGGGGTTCGGGAACGTGGGTCGCTACGCCGTCCGCCTGTACACCCAGCTCGGCGGCACGGTCCGGTCCATCGCGTGCTGGAGCCAGGCGGATCAGACGACCTACCTGTTCCGCAAGCGCACCGGCATCTCGCCGGACGAGATCGAGTCCATCGCCGATCGGTTCGGGGAGATCGATCGCGCCAAGGCGCTCGACCTCGGGTACGAAGTCCTGCCGGGCGAGGACTGGATCGCGGAGGAGGTCGACATCCTCGTTCCGGCCGCCCTCGAGAACTCCCTGCGGGGCGACAACGTGGAACGGATGCGGTCCAGTGTGCGGATGATCGCCGAAGGCGCGAACGGTCCCACCACGCGGGAAGCCGACGCCGTGATCGATCGGCGGGGGATCCACGTGATCCCGGACTTCCTGGCGAACGCGGGCGGCGTGACCTGCAGCTACTTCGAACAGGTTCAGAGCAACACGAACTACTTCTGGGGCAAGGACGAGGTCCTGGGCAAGCTCGACGTCAAGATGACCGCATCGTATCTTGACGTGAGCGCGCTCGCCCGTCGCGAGAAGCTGTCGATGCGCGAGGCGGCCTACATCATCGGAATCACCCGCGTGGCGGAGGCCTGCCGGGAACGGGGCTGGATCTGACCGCAGGCGCGGGCCGCGGGGAGGAAGACCGCTCGTGGACGGAGCGCGGTTGCCACCGTTCGATCGCCGGTTCCTGGCTTCGGACCAGATCGCGAGCGCCATCGGCGAAGGAGAGGTCGGCGGGAAGGCCGCCGGCCTGCTGCGCGCGAGCGACCTGCTCGCGGGGGCGTCCCTCGACCTGCCGGACCGGATCTCCGTGCGGATTCCCCGGGTCGTCGTCCTCACGACCGACGCGTTCCGCGCGTTCGTCGCCGCGAATGATCTCGCCGACTGCTGGCGGGGCGACCCTCTCGACTCCCACCTCGCGAACGCGTTCCTCCGCGCGGAGTTGCCCGCATCGATCGTGGGAGACCTCCGTACGCTGATCGAGGGCGAACGTCGTCCGCTCGCCGTTCGCTCGTCCTCGTTGCTGGAGGACCGCGCGCATCGTCCGTTCGCGGGAGTCTACGCCACGAAGATGATCCCGAACTCGGACCCGGATCCGGCCCGTCGATTCCAGGCGCTGACCGAGGCGATCAAGCTCGTGTGGGCGTCGACTTTCTTCCGGGAAGCGCGTGCCTACCGCGAGACCGTCTCGCTGGAAGAGGAGGAGGCGATGGCCGTCGTCGTGCAGGAGGTCGTGGGCCGTCCGCACGGTGATCGCTTCTATCCGGACGTCTCCGGCGTGGCACGCACCTGGAACTTCTACCCGTTCGGCTCGGCCGCGCGCGAGGACGGCGTGGTCAGCCTCGCGCTCGGCCTGGGCAAGCACATCGTGGATGGCGGCGTCACCTGGACGTACTCGCCGGCGCACCCGAGACAGCCGCCGCCGTTCGGATCGACGGCGGAGCGCGCGCGGGGCACGCAGGTCGCATTCTGGTCGGTGGGAATCGGTCCGCCGCCTCCGTACGACCCCGCGGCGGAGACGGAGTACCTCGTGAGCACGGATCTCACCGCCGCGGACTACGACGGGACGCTCGCCCCGCTCGCCTCCACCTGGGATCCGCAGTCGGATCGGCTCGTGATGGGCGCGACGGGTTCCGGCATCCCGATCCTGGACTTCGCCCCGCTGCTGAGCGGCCGGGAGCTCGACCTGAACGCCGCCGTCCGCGCCGTGATGTCCCGCTGCCGCGACGCGATCGGTCACGACGTGGAGATCGAGTTCGCGGCGACGCTCACGGGGAGCCCGCTGTCGGCCGAGCTGCGTCTGCTCCAGCTCCGCTCCACGGTCGTTCCTCGCGACGCGGTCGACCTCCCTCGCGATGCCGTGGAGAACGCACTCGTGGTGGCGAGCCCCGCGCTCGGGCACGGCGCCCGGACTGGCTTGCGGGATGTGCTCTACGTGAAGCCCGAGGCCTTCGACCGCGCGGCGAGTCGTCGCGTGGCCGGCGAAGTCGCTCGCCTCAACGACGAACTCGCCGCCGAGGGTCGCGAGTACGTGCTCGTCGGGTTCGGCCGGTTCGGCTCCTCGGATCCGTGGCTCGGGATCCCCGTGGACTGGGCGCAGATCCGCGGAGCCCGCGTCATCGTGGAGACCACGTTGCCCGAGATCATGCCCGAGCCGAGCCAGGGATCGCACTTCTTCCACAACGTCACGAGCTTCGAGGTCTTCTACCTCTACGTGCGAGAGGATCTCGACGGACGAGTCGACTGGGACGCGCTGCGCGCGATGCCGGCCGTTCGCGAGACGGAGTTCGTGCGCCACGTGAGATCGGAGAGACCGATCACGGCGGTCGTGGACGGGCGAGCGGGACGTGGCCTCGTGTACCAGGGGGATCGATGACCGACGGGACGCCGCCCGGAGCCGATCCGGGAGCCGACGCGTTGCTCCGCGCGCTGCGGGAGCGCGCCAAGGAACTCAGTTGCCTGTACCGCGTGGGGGAGGCGATATCGTCCGCCGAGCCGCGGTCGATCGTGCTGCAACGGGTCGCCGACGCGCTCCCGCCCGGCTGGCAGTTCCCCGAGGTCTGCGCGGCGGAGGTGACGGTCGACGACGTCACCGCCATGAGCGCCGGCTTTCGTCCGACGCCGTTCGTCCAGCGCGTACCGGTGGTGATCGACGGCGAGTCGGTCGGGCAGCTGTCGGTCGTCTACCTGGAAGAGCGTCCGGCGGCGGACGAGGGGCCGTTCCTGCGCGAAGAGCGGAAGCTCCTCGAGGCGGTGGCCGAGCGTGTCGCGCACTACGTGCAGCAGCGCCGGCTGCTCCACGCGCTCACGAGCTACGAGCGCGCCGTCGCGTCGGCGAGCGAGACGGGGCATCGCGAGTGGGGAGTTATCCTCGACTTCCTCGAGCGTACGGATCCGATGCTGCTCCGCCGCATCACGCGGAAGATGATCAATCACCTGTGCTGGAACGACGTCGAGGAGGCGCGGGGTCTGCTTCGCGAACTCCCGCCGGTAGCCGACGAGGGCGACGACATCGGCGAGAACCGGCCCGCGCGACCGGGCAAGCTCGCGGACGTCGGGGTGCTCACACGCGAGACCTTCCAGGTCGCCGCCCGTCACCTGAGCGAGAACGAGATCCTCGTGTGCATCCAGCGCTGGATTCGCGAGGACAAGACGAGCTTCCTCGCCACGACCCTGGAGCGACAGGACACGTCTCTCTCGGAGGTCATCGAGGCGCTCGATCGGTTCCGCTCCATCTCCGCGGTGGAAGACGAGCTTCCGTCGCCGATCCGTTCGGTACTGCGGGTCAATCTGCTCCGCCGGTTCTTCAGCGATCAGCTGGAGTTCGTGAACGCGGCCAAGGACCACGTGACCGTGGACGACTTCCACGCCCTCTCCCAGCGGGTCGTGACGACGACGCATTCTCGCGGGAAGCTCGGCGGGAAAAGCGCCGGGTTGTTCCTCGCGGTGCACGTGGTGCGGTCGCTGGCCGGGACGAACCGGGGGCAGGGGCTCGGGACGTTCCGGGAGCCGCGGACCTGGTACCTCACTTCCGACGGCCTCCCCGCGTTCATCCACTACAACAATCTCGAGGATCTCTGGGCGCGGAAGTACATGACGCTCGACGAGATCCGCCAGGACTACCCCCGGATCGCTCCGCTCTTCAAGGGTTCGCAGTTTCCGCCGGAGATCGTGAAGGGACTGTCCCTCGCGCTCGACGATCTCGAGGGTACGCCGCTGATCGTGCGCAGCTCGAGTCTGCTCGAGGACCAGGTCGGTGCCGCGTT
>JAGQIB010000213.1 GCA_020431545.1 Gemmatimonadota bacterium | reverse complement strand
CGTGATCGACGAGTACCTGCCGCGCAAGCTCGCGAACCCGAAGCAGTTCCTGCCCTAACGGAATCGGCCGCCGCGGGGGAACGCGGCGGCCGTCTTCTCATCCAGGTGGAACGACGGCCAGGTGGAACGACGGGCAGGCGCATGATGCGGTGCTCGCTGCGTGCCCGCCCGTCGGGTTCTCTGCCCGGGTTACGCTAGCCGGCCGAGAACGTGACCCCGATCCGCGCGTAGCCTCCGCTCGCGTCCACCCGAGCCCGGATCGGGTCCCCGAACCAGTCCACTTCCTTGTCCGGCCGCGAGTGATGGTAGCCGGCCTCGAACAGGAGCGACGCCCCTGGCGCGATCGCTCCCTCGAGACCGGCGGCTATCGTGCCGCCGAGACCCGTGAAGTACTCGGCGTCGTCGAACACGAGCTGACCCGAAGGGGTGCTCTCGCTCGCTCCCATCCGCAGCAGGTCCACGGTCAACGCGCCCGTCACGAACGGCACGATCGGCGCGTTCGCGTTCGGGAAGCGCACGCGGAAGAGCCCGCCGATCGGCACGAGATCCGTTTCGGAGCGCTCCAGGTCGATCACGCCCTCGACCGGAAGGTCGTACGGAGTGTCGAGCAGGAACACCTCGCTGCGCGCATTCCGACGACGGACCCAGTCCGCCGTGAGACCGAACTCCACGTAGGGGGACGGACGCACGCCGACCTCGCCGCCGAGCAGCAGGCCACCGAGGGCGTCGCCAGCGTCGCCCCCGGTGAATGCGTAACCACCGACCTTGATGGCCGCGAACGTCGGGGGCGTGTGCGCGCGCTGGTACGAATGGGACGGGGGCACACGGTAGACACGCGTCTTCACGCGCGAGCCCGCGAGCGCCGGGGCGGCGTCGGCGAGCGACATGGCGGCGAGCAGGGCGCCGAGCAGGGTGATCTCGAAAGTGCGGCGCATGACGGCCTCCCTCGGCGGAGCCGCGCGCCGAGTCGGCGGGCGGTTCCCCGTTCCGGTGCGTCGGCGAGAATGCGCGGCGCACGTCTGCGGATGGCTTTTGCACGAGGCGTGCCAGTGCCGGAGGTCGGTCTCACGGGCTTCTGAGGGGGCGCGCGGCGCGTTCCGGGGCCGGGCCCGTGTGCGGGCGACGCGATTCCGTGGCCGAGCGACACGTCGGCCGCGGGCGGCGTCCGCGGCGTGCTTCGGTCGAAGTGCTACGCGGGGGTGCCGGCCCGCAGCGCCCGGAGGCGATTCTCCGCCGCCGCGCGGACCCCGGAGATCGGCAACGGCACGCGGGTGCTCAGCGGCTCGGCCGACACCGCGACCTCGAGCCACGCGATCGCTTCCTCTCCCCGACCCGTGCGGGCGAGCAGGTCCCCGAGGTGCCACGCTGCCCAGGGATCGCGCGCGTGCAACGACACCGCGTGACGATAGACCGACTCCGCCCGCGGGATCCGTCCCTGCTTCTCCTCGAGATGGCCGAGGGTCACGCGCAGGTTCTGGACGATATCCTCCGCGGAATCGGGCTTCGTCGCCGCCAGCACCTCGCGCACGAGATTCGCACCCTCCGCGTACTCCCCTGCCAGCGATGCCGCCTGCACGTAGTGATAGGCGGTCGCGAGCGTCTTCGCTCCCTCCTCCCACTCTCGCCGGCACAGCTCGAGGTTGCGTCGCGATTTCGCGCGCACGATGTCGTCCGTGGAGTAGCCGAGATGTCGAACCGCGATGTCCAGCGGGACGACCCTCGTCTCCGTGCGCTCGAGCGAAGGCTGGATCTGCTCGTGCACGCGACCCGTGAAGCGATGCTCCGGTCGCGCGGGGAACACGCGGAGCTGGCGGCACGTGCTGCGGAACTCCGGCTTCGCTCCCTCCGAGTCCAGGATCAGCGTGAACCCGGTTCCGGAGCCGTGGTCGAGGCAGGCGGCACGGACCCGCTCCAGATCGGATCGCTCGATGCGGTCGTCCGCGTCGAGCCAGATCGCGTGCGAGGTGCCGACCTCTTCCAGACCGCGATTCCGCGCGTCCGCGAAGTGGTCGTTCCACGGATGGGTGAACACCCGGGCGCCGAGCGCGCGCGCCAGCTCGACCGAACCGTCGCTCGACCCCGTATCGACCACGACGACGTCGTCGGCCGTCAGCACGAGATCCGGCAGGACCTCCTGCAGGTTCGGGCGCTCGTTCTTGATGATGAGGCAGACAGTGAGTCCGGGCGTGCTCATTGAGGGTCCCTCCGATCCGCGGTTTCACTCCCTGCTAGGATCGGCTAGAGAACGGCAGCAGTTGACCGCAAAGGGCCAGCGTCGCCGCCGGCGACCTCGCGGGAGCCCTCCCGCTCGGGAACATACCGGGATCCCTGGAGTCCGGGAGGGGCCACATGTCCGTTTCTCGGCCCCGTTGACGCCTCGAAGGCCGAAGCCTGCCCCGGGTCGGCCGTCCCGCGAAGCGCTCGCGCGCGCACCGCCCCTTCCACTCCGGAACCTCGGGAGCTCTCCCATGTCGGCACACGCGAATCCCGCTCGAGATCGGATGATCTCGGCCGTCCGCCGCCACACCCTCGTCTTCGCGACCGCGGGGACGGTGCTCCTGGCGGCGCCGCTCGCCCTCGCCCAGATCAACGTCCCCGGCCAGGACTGGGACGGCAGCCTCACGATCACCGCCAACACGACCATCGATCTCGCCCAGGCGATCACCGGCGACTGGAACGTGCAGCCCACCGACGCCGCCTGGCAGTCCGGAGACGGCGTCTTCGACGCGACGCAGTGGGCGATCGTCTATCACTACACGGACGTGACGATCGGCGCGGGCGTGACCCTCGACTTCGCGAATCACTCGTCGGGCGCGCCGGTGGTGTGGCTCGTGACAGGGAACGTCACGATCGATGGGACCCTGAGTCTGTCGGGAGAGACCGGGAACACCGCCGGTTTTCCATCCCTGCCGGGGCCGGGCGCGTTCCGGGGCGGAAACGGGCTGAACCTCGGCATTCCCCGGAGCGGCGGATTCGGTCCGGGGGGAGCCTCGACAGGACTCGCGCAGGATGGAAGCTACGCGACTTCCGGCAACGGAGGGGCGCCGACCTACGGAAGCTCGCGGATCGTGCCTCTGATCGGCGGATCGGGCGGCGCCGGGAACGCGGGAAGCGCGGGCGCGGGCGGCGGAGCGATTCTCATCGCGTGCGCGGGGAACGTCCGCGTCGACGGGACGATCAACGCGCGCGGCGGCAACCGCGGTGACAACGGAGGAGGGGCGGGAAGCGGCGGCGCGATTCGCATCGTCGCCGACAGCGTGACCGTCGACGGTTCACTCCTCGCGACCGGTGGCTTTCAGACGGCGGGCGAGGGCCGCATCCGTGTCGAGTCCGCGAGCCTCCTCGACGGCGCGGGCGCGATCTTCCCCTCCCCGAGCCTCGTCCTCCTGTCGGCCGGCGCGACGGCGCAGATCTGGCCCGAGGCGACCGATCCGTCGCTGCGAATCCTCAGCCTCAACGGCCTCCCCATCCCGGACGATCCGCAGGCGACGTTCACCTTCCCCTGGCAGGACGAGGCGCTCGACGGAGCGAACGGCGCGATCACGGTGCGGCTCGAAGGAACGAACGTCCCGTCGGACGCGACCGTGAACGTGTTCGTGACCCGTACGGGCGGAGATCGCATCGGACCGTTGCCGGCGACGTTCCTCTCGAGCGGCGGCAACGTGTCCACCTGGGAGCTTGCACTGACCGACGTCCCGAACGGCCTCTCCGCCATCCAGGCACGCGCGGTTCTTCCGTAGTGAGACGTTCGCTCGCACTCGGCCTGACGATGGCGGCGATGGCAGCGGCCGGGTCGGCGATGGCGACTCCGTCGCGTGGCGTCGCGTCGGACGCGGTGTCGCGCTCCGTGGTCGTGCTTCGCGACTCGTCGGCCCCGGATGCCGTGTCCCTCGGGATCGCGGTACGCCTCGAAGACCCCACCGTCGACGCGGTATCGGCGGAGATCGTGCTCGATCTCGCCCCCGTCCTGGCGGACGCGATCTCGCGCGAGGTCGTCGTGGACTTCGGGCCGCTGCCGGCGGACGCGATCTCGCGGGAGATCGTGATCGACCTCACCCCGGGCAGTCGGGAGGCGATCTCGCGCGAGATCGTCATCGATCTCCGCCCGGGCACGGGCGATGCCGTGACTCGCGAGCTCGTGTTCGAGCTGCGCACCCTCGTGCGGGACGCGATCTCCCGAGAGCTGACGTTCGAGCTGAGGCAACCCGCGCCGGGTGACTCGTTGCCGGCGGTTTCCACTCTTCGCCTGGTGTTCCCGAATCCGTTCCGCGAAGCGACGACAGTTCGCTTCGACGTGGCGTCGCCGGCCCGCTTCGATCTGACCGTCCACGGCGCCACGGGCGAGCGGGTCCGCTCGCTGCTCGCCGGCGAGCCGCTCGACGTCGGCGTGCACGACGTGCCCTGGGACGGTCGCAACGACCGGGGCCAGCCGGTGGCGGCCGGCGTCTACTTCGTGGCCCTGCGCCCGGATTCGCGAGGCGGCTCGTTGCGGGCGGTGCGGGTGCGCTAGTTCCGCTTTGCGAGCCACGGGAGGCTCCGACCACCCTTGGTCCGGTAATCCGTCCTTGTGGCGCGTCCGAGTGGATGGAGCCCGGATCACTCCACCGTCCGAGCGATGCGGAACCCGTCCGAGCGGCTCGTCGAGTTGACGAACTGGTAGGTGCGGTAGGCACACGCGTAGGAACTGAAATACTGGAAGTCGCCGCCGTGGGTGACCCGAGCGTATCCCGAAGTCGGACCGGGAGGATCGACCTGCGGGAGGGTGTTCAGATTGCAGTGATACCAGTCGTTGCAGTACTCACGAACGTTTCCGGCCATGTCGAAGACCTCCACGCCCGCGATCCTCGGCCATCCGAGGAAGCTCCCCTTCGGGGTCGACCAGTCGACGAGTCCGGCATAGTTGCACAGGGTGGAATCCGGCGGACGATCCCCCCACGGATAGGTCTTGTCGTGACCCCACCGGGCCGCGTACTCCCACTCCGCGTCGGTCGGTAGACGGTAGCCGAGGGCTCCGTACGGATCACCGTCGTTGCAATCCCATGTCGCATGGTCGTACGCCCGCGGCAGAAACTCCATCAGGGACAGCCAGTCGCAATAGGCGACGGCGCCGCACCAGCTCACTTCCTTCATCGGGTGATCACTGGGGTCGTACCCGTCCGGGTAGGCGTGAATCGCATCCGTCGCCGTCGCCTGCCGAAGCTCGAACACGCCATCTCGGAACGCGATCTCACAATCGCCGTCCAGATCGTCCAGATCCACGAGTTCTTCCGTACTTCCGTCCAACGCGTCCTGAACCGAGCCGCCGTCTGGCGTGACCGTGACGAGGCCGCAGTCGAAGGCCCATTGGAGCGCGGCCATGTACTCGCCGTTCGTCACCTCGTAACGACCGAGCCTGAAGGCGCGCGTGAGATTCACCTCGTGCTCGTCCTCGCCGCAGCCGGAATGACCGTCGCCCATCATGAAGACTCCCGCCGGGACGAGAACGGTCTCCGGGGGAGGCGGAGCAGCAGAGGAATCGAACGCGAACGCCACGTTCGAGAGTCCGGACCAGTTCCCCACGTCATCGACGGCGCGCAACGCCACAAAGATCTGCGACCGAAACGGACTCTCGATTCGCAGGACTTCCGCCGATCCGGCCGGCGCCGGAGTCGGGACATCGGACACTCGGGTCGCCGATTCCCATGTCGATTCGGTGATCAGCCCCGTGCTGTATCGGATGTCGTAGCGTGCCGCGGTTCCGTCGTTTCCGTCGTCGCCGGGCGCAGTCCAGGCGATCGTCACGAACTGCGCCAGAGACTGTTGCGCCCTCAAGTCCGTAACAGCCGCCGGGGCGATGCCGTCGGCGAGAAGTTGGTTCGTAGCCACGTTCGAGAGCTCTGACCAGTTCGGCACCTCGTCAGAGGTCTTCAGCGCGATGTAGACGACCTGCGAGGCCGGGACCGAGAGGACGAACGATTGGCCCGCTCCGGCAATGCCCGGCACCGGGGGGTCGGACACCGGTAGGGCGTCGGGCCAGGTCTCCGCGGTGATGGGAACGGACGACAGGCGCAGATCGTACTGGCTCGCCGTTCCCAGGGCACCGTCGTCCCCGGGCGCCGTCCAGAGGATCGTGAAGTCTTCCCCGACCCGTCCGTGGAATCTGAGATCGCCGACGCGGCCCGGAGCCTCTCCGTCGGCGGGGTCGACCGAGCGGTCGCACGAGAGTAGGAGCAATGACGCAACAAGGCCGATGGGCGCGATACGAGTCAAAGTCGACACGGCGATGCTCCTCGGGGGAGGGCAACCGGGCGAAGACGGACGTCAGCGACCCGCGATCCGATGATCCCAGATGAATCGGGACGCAATCAAGAGCCAGCTGCGCCTACCAGGATGTTGACGTGATGGGGGACGTGAACAGGGCCGTGAGCAAGGGAGGTGGAGTGGCCTTCTCTGCCCTCGGCCGCGAGCCTCTCTATCTGTCCGTCCGGCAGGTGGCGACCATCGACAGCTGGGCGTCGAACCCGACGTCCATCGACGATCCGAAGCTACGCCGCTTCGCCGAAGCATGGCTCGCCTGTCAGGAGTAGGTTCGCGCGCTACCGCTCCACCTTCCGCTTCCGCGGCTGCAGCGGCGCCGGCGGATCGGCCGCGAGCGCCGTGAACAGGCGCAGCGTGGTGATCACGTCCACGCGGCCGTGGTGCAGGATCGGCTCCAGTCGCGTGACGTCGCCCGTGGCCGCGAAGTCGTGGTACACGGCGGGGATCTCGGCCGACGGGATGTCGCCCTGGCGCGTGAGTCGCGTGACGTGTCGCTCGAGCGTCTGCAGGCGGCAGTCCTCGAACTCGCCGCGCCAGCGACGGCGCGCGACGTGCAGGATGTCCACGTGCGCGCGCCGACGGAGCTTCGTCTTCACGCCGAACATCGAGCAGCGCTCGGCGAAGCACGGCACGTCGTAGGACTTCCCGTTGAACGTGACCACGAGGGCGCTCTCGTCCAGAAGCGTGGCGGCGGCGCGCAGCACGGCCGCCTCCTCCGGGTAGTCGCGCGCGAGCAGCTGCCGCGTGACGAGGCGACCGCTCTCCACGCGCAGCAGACCCACGAGGAAGATCGGGCAACCCCAGAACCCCGTGGTCTCGAGGTCGAGAATCGCCACGCGCGAGGGATCGGCGCCGATCGCGGGCCGGAGCCCGGCGTAGATCTCCTCCTCTTCCTTCGTCGCGAGGTGGCCCATCCCGTCGCATAGCGCGCGCCACGCGTCCTCGCCGGGGAGCAGCTCCTCGAAGTCGCGCCGGATCTCGAACACGGAGACGCCGTCGATCTGCGTGGTGCGTGCGCCCCGCAACGTCGCCAGGGTCGAGTCCGCGAGCCGCACGGGCGCCGCGGGCGACGGCCGACGCTCGCCCCGCAGGAGCGCGGCGATGTGCTGTCGGATACCGGTCGCCTGAACGTCGCTGGGTGTCACGGCTCGCTCCTAGAACGGAAGATCGTCGCCGGCGACGCCGGACGAAGGGCCGGTGGCAATCGACGGGGTCGTGCGTTCTCGCGGCACGGGCCATGGCGCGACCCTCCGTGCCGTTCCCCCGCCACCGGCCGCCTGCCGCTCGATCTCCGCCGCGCGTGTGACGAGTTCCTCGAGGATGATCCGCGCCGCGTCCTTGTCGGGGATCGGCCACGCGCCGCCGACGTCCGGATCCTGGTGCTGGGCCGGCCGCAACACCGGCAATCCCACGCATGACGGACAGCCGCCGTCGCACGGGCACTCCTCCACGAGCTCCCGCGCCGACTCGAGGATCGTGCGCGGCTTCCGGTAGAAGTGCTCCACGAAACCGAGACCGCCCGGATAGCGATCATAGAGGAAGATCGTGGGCTGACCGAGATTCTTACTGTCCACCACGCCCCCGATGTCCGCGCGATCGCACATCGCGTACAGCGGCACCACGCTGATCAGCAGGTTCCGTACGCCGGCGAGACCCTCCACCGGGTTCTTGCCGAGCCGCTTGAGCGCGCCCCGGAGATCCGCCGGGATCGTGATCCAGGCCGTGGTCGTGTCGATGTTCTGCGG
>JAGQIB010000212.1 GCA_020431545.1 Gemmatimonadota bacterium | reverse complement strand
GTTCACGGTTCTGTAGCGCGGATTGCGTGGGATCAGGCGGCCGGCGGTCCGGGCGTGAGACCCGGGCCGGCGGCGTGAACGTCAGCGCAGGCGCACGAGCTTCGTCGTCGCCGATTCTCCGGCCGCCTCGATGCGGACGAAGTACACGCCGGGACCGGCGACGCGTCCCATCGCGTCGCGGCCGTCCCAGCGCACGAGTCCCTCGCGGGATGCGCCCGCCGGAGCGTCGAGCGTGCGCACGCGACGCCCGGCCACGTCGTGCACGGTCAGGTACACCTCGGCGGAACCGGGGAGCGCCCACCGCACGACCGCGCCGCTGCGGAACGGATTCGGCTCGACGGTGAGGCGGATGCCGGCGGCGATCGCCGGGTGGGGCGGCGCGAGGGCCGCGGTCGGATCGGTGCCGGCATCGAGCGGCAGCCTCGCGACGTGCCGTCCGATCTGCACGTAGACCGCCTCGGGCGTGGCCAGGAGATGTCTCGCGGCGTCCGTGCCGAGCGTGCCCCGGAACACCGGCTGTGCGGGATCGGTGACGTCGAACGCCGCCACGCCCACTCCGGTCGCGACGACGTAGAGCGTCCCGCCCGTGATTCCTCCTTGCCTCCACTTGCCGGCGCCGACCTGAGACGCAAGCAGAGTCGCCGCGAGCGTCGGCGCGGCCGGATCGGACACATCGAACAAGAGCACGTCGGCGACGTCGTACCGACCGACCGCGGCAACTCCCTCCCCCGCGGTCACCCAGTACGGCCAGTAGTAGCCGGACGTTTCATCCGGCCAGGTGACTTCACCGAGCGAGATCGGTGCGGTCGGATCGGAAAGATCGAGCGTACGCAGCGCGGCGACGTCGTAGGGCGCGCTCCAACCGACCGCGACGTCGATCGCGCCCGCCGCGGCCACGGCCCGCGTATCGGGTCCGGCCGGCCCGTAGGCGAGCACGGGCGGATCCACCGACAGGTCGAGCGCCGAGAGTCCGGAAGCGCCCGCGGCGAGGAACAGCCAGGGATCGCGCGGCAGCATTCCCGCGAGGGTGTGCGGCACCGGGATCTCGGCGAACGCAGCGATCGGATCTCCCGGCGCGCCGACCTCCGTCCGGAAGAGTGCGTCATTCGTGCGCACGAACACGGCATCGTCCGTCGCGTCGACCTCGTGGACGAACCCGTCGAAGTAGCCGTAACCCTGCCCGCAAGACGTCCAGTTCTCCCCGGCCAGGAGGTCATTGCCGACGGGAACGAACTCGCGTACGGACTGACAAATCTCCGTGCCTCCGAAACACGAACCCACCTCGAGACCGTCGAACGAGAACACCGATCCGTCGCGCGCGGCCAGACCGACCGCGGCATCCGGGGGGAACGAGTAGTTGTCGGGCAGTCCCCCGTGCGGCCGCTCGACGTTCGTCACGTCGAACACGTCGAGCGCGGCGCCGGTCGACACGATCAGGTCGCGCCCCGCGATCGTCGCCGGCGCCCCCGCCCCGGCTCCGGGCAAGACGTGGATCAGGGCGGGGGTCATCGGGTCGGAAACGTCGTAGACGCGGTCGCCGCTGCCGAAGACGTGGAGTCGATCGCCGACGAGACGGAGCTGCGAGGATGCGGAGCTCGGGCAGATCACGTACCCGAGGGACACCGGGACCGCGGCATCGGTGAGATCCCAGCCGTGGATGCCGGAGGAATAGGTCGTGCAGTTGCAGTTGAAGTCGACGCACGATTGCCGGCGCCACGTCACCCAGACCCTGGAGCCTGCACCGGTGGCACCCCGGAGGATGGTGCAATCCGTTGGATCGCAACAGCAGTCCGCCTCGATCGAGGCGGCGAGGACGGGCGCCGCGGGCACGGCGAGGTCGAACACGAGAACGTAGTCGCCCCGGAATCCGATCGCACGGTCCGGCCCGATCACCTGGATCGTGACCGGAATCGGCACGGACACGCTCCCGACGTCGACGGGCGCCGCGGGATCCGACACGTCGAGGACCCGGATCTCCGTGTCCGTCGCGACGTAGAGCAGGTCGCCGGCCCCCGGTGCGGAATTGAGAATCGTGGGTGCCGCCACGGCGCCGATCGACTGCGGCGCGTCCGGATCCGTCACGTCGAGGACGAGCACGCCGCTGCCCTGGAGGGCGACGTACGCGAGGTGACCCTCAACGGCGACGGAGAGAACCTCCGCCGCGACCGCGATCTCACCCCGCGCGACCGGCGCGGTCGGCACCGCGAGATCGACGATCCGAACGCGATGGTCCGATCCCGATGGATCACGGGTCCCGAGGATCGCGAGCGTGCCCGCGATCGCGTCCGCGACGATCTCCTCGCCCAGATCGAGCGACGCGATGCGTCGCGGATTCGTACTCCAGTCGACGGGCGCGAGGGCGGCGGCGACGGTCGGGAGGATCAGCAGAAGCGACAGGGCGGACGCGAACGCCGAGCGGGCGGACGCGCTCCGACAGCGGGCAAATCCCATCGGAGGGCTCCTTGGATGCAGACCACGCGCAGGGGAGGCGGGGCTGCCGTCCAGTGTACCGCACCGCCCGGGGCGATTGCATCCCGGCCGCTGGAGCTAGTGCCGCGCCCGTTCCCGGACCCGAGACATGGCCCCGAGGTTGCGGTACTCGATCGTGAGATTCGCCGGAGCGAAGCGCGCGAGTGCGACAAGGTCCGCACCAGGCACTCGCTTCATCGTTCATCCCTCCCTTCCGAGGATTCGCGGTAGTCGGCTTTGATCCGGCCCCAGCTCTTGGACTCGACTCCCAGCACGCCGCACCCCAGGCCGAGAGCTCCGATCGGCCCGCAGCCCTCCGGGGAGTTCTCGGGCAGGCACGGGGAGTTCGAGCGCACGTGATAGTCCCCCGTGGCGGGGTCGCAGTACTGCGGGTCCGCCACGACGTCGGTCGGAGTCAGCTCCACGCCGGCGCCGTACTCGTTGTCCCAGAAGACGTTGCAGCCCGAGCCGGCCGAGTACTGGCTCGATATCGCGGTGTTGCCGCGGCAGCCCGTGATGAGGTTGCCTCGCACGATGGCAGTGCCCGTGCCGGTGCGGATCGCAGCGCCGGGGCCGCCGGTCGTGATCTCCGCGCCGTGAATCGTGTTGTTCTCGACGAGGACCGAGAGTGTGCCCGTTGCTTCGATGGACGTTCCCTCGGAGGGTCCGTTGTCGACCACGGTGCAGCCGCGGACCACTGCATCGCCCCAGGCCGCAACACTCATCGCCAGGCTCGTCACGTCGTCTTCGCCGCCGCGGACGTGGCAGTTCTCGACCGTGACCCAACGCGCAGATGCGTTCAGGCCGCCCCCGAATCCATAGATCGAAGGGACGGTGTTCAGGAACTCGCATTCCGAGATGAGCGTGGTTGTCGAAAGAGGGGCAAGCGTGGCGGTATGAACGGCCCGGCCTTGGTTGTTCCGAAAGCTCGAGCCCGTCATCGTAAAGTCCCCGTCGAGGTGATAGACCGCGGATACGATCCCGACACACTCCTCGAACAGGCAGTCTCGAATGGTGAGGTTCGTGTCAAAGGAGCGTATCCCGGATCCAGCACCCGCAATCGGATCGATACCAACAAAGTGACAGTTCTCCACCGTAACCTCCTGGCTGTACCGGATGAGCGATCCGTGATGCCCCAGGATGTCGGTTCGAACCGTGAACCCCGCGAAGTAGAACTGCTCGAGATCGGAAGCCCAAAGCGCGACGCCGTCCGCACCCATGTCTGGAATGTTCAGGATCGTCACCTCTGGACCTGCGGCGCCGACCAGGGATACCCCGGACTTCGCGAATACGAGCGCGTGAACTTCCCCCCCGGGGATCGGTCGGATCTCCCAGTCGGAATAGATGCCGGGGGACACGAGCACCGTGTCTCCTGACACCGCGGCGTCGATGGCGGCGTTGATGGTGGGATAGTCGACAGGGACATGGTGGGTCGCGGCCACTGCGGCACCGCCCGCGAGTGCCGCGGTGTGCGAAACAGCAATAGCGAGAACCCGTGCTCGTCTCAAGTTCATCGGATCACCGACACTTTCCTCGTCCAGACGATCTCACGCTGGCGGTCGCAACCGAAGCGTGACTCGGAGATGCCCGGGCACCAAGAGGCCCGAGACCGGCCTTGCCTGCGCGGTCGATCTCCCCAGAGTCCCATGTCTGACGCGGCGAAAACAACCGGGCCCGAGCCCTGTTCGTCCGGCCCCCGGGCCCCACCGCCACAGCCGAAACCGCGCCCCCCGCTGCCCCCGGATCGCGTATCTTCCCGCATCCCGTTCCGGGGAGGTCGCCTTGAGCCGTACCGCGTCGCCGCTCGCCGTCGCCCTCGCGTTCCTCGCGATCTACGTCATCTGGGGCTCGACCTACCTCGCGATCCGGTTCGGGGTGGAGTCGATGCCGCCGTTCCTCATGGCGGCCGCGCGGTTCGCGATCCCCGGTGCGTTGCTCTACGCTTGGTGCCGCTGGCGCGGGGTGCCGAAGCCCACGGCGCGGCAGTGGAACCACACGTTCCGCGTGGGCGCGCTCCTGCTCCTCGGCGGCAACGGCATCGTGACGTGGGCGGAGCAGTGGGTGCCGTCCGGGATCACGGCGCTGATGATCGCCTCCGTGTCGCTGTGGATGGTGCTGTTCGCGTGGATCGCGGAGCCCGCGAACCGGCCGGGGCCGCGCGCGCTCTTCGGGCTGGCGCTCGGCTTTCTCGGCGTGGCGGTGCTCGTGCAGCCGCGCGGCGACCTCGGGCACGACCCGCACCTGCTGCTCGGCGGACTCTCGCTCGTGGTGGCCTCCGGCTTCTGGGCCGCGGGCTCGGTGTGGTCGCGACGCGCGGACCTGCCCGAGAACGCGGTGATGGCCACCGGCATGGAGATGCTCGGTGGCGCGGCCGCGCTCGCGGTGGTCGGGACGCTCGCGGGCGACTGGTCGCGGCTCGACCCGAGCGCGATCACGATGCGTTCGGCGCTCTCGCTCCTCTACCTGATCGTCTTCGGCTCGGTCATCGCGTTCAACGCGTACGTGTGGCTGCTCAAGGTCTCGACCCCGTCCAAGGTCGCGACGTACGCCTACGTGAACCCGATGGTCGCCGTGATCCTCGGCTGGGCGCTCGCGGGCGAGACGCTGTCGCGGACGTCACTGATCGCGGCGGGCGTGATCGTGCTCTCCGTGGTGCTGATCACCACCGATCGCGCGCGGAGCCGGCCCGCGGTGCGGGAGCCGATCGCGGTGGATGTGGACTCCCTCGCCGAGGAAGAAGACGAGGACGGCGAGGTCGGACGGGCGCTGGCGAGAGAGTGAGCTACCGAGCCCTCCGCCGGCCGCTCCCTGTTCCCATTCGCGATTCTGGCCTATGCTCCGATCGACTTGATCGACCGGGCGCGGGTCCTCGACAATTTCTACGTGCCCGCGCGGTATCCGAACGGGCACCCCGAGGGCCCTCCGTTCGAGCACTTCGGGCCGCGCCAAGGTCGGGAGGCGATCGAGCATGCCGGTGCGATCCTCGAATTCGCGCGTTCTCAGATGGCCTGACGAAGACGCCGTTCGGCGGGCCGCTTTGGCGTGGGCCGCCGAGCTCGCGCGGCGGGAACCCACCCTGATTCGCCTCGGGTACTTCGGGTCCTACGCGAACGGCACCTGGGGAGTCGGAAGCGACCTCGATCTGGTGGCGGTCGTCACGGAGTCGAGTCATCCGTTCGAGCGTCGGGCCAACTCCTGGAACGTCGAGGTGCTTCCCGTTCCGACCGACGTTCTCGTCTATACGAGCTCCGAGTGGAGCGCGCTTTCGAGCCACAGTGCTCGCTTTGCGGCGACACTGGAGCGCGAGACCGTCTGGCTCGTGGACCGAAGCAACGACTGAGCGGGTACGGGACCCTCCCGGTCCGTTCCGCCCCGTCAGTCCTCCGCTTCCAGGACCTTCGAGACCCGCTCCCACTCCGCGTAGCGACGCTCGAGCCGAGCGCGCAGCTCCTGCTCCTCGTTCGCGAGCGTGTTGAGCCGCTCCCAGTCGCCGTCCGGGTCGCGGGCGAGCTCGCCGGTCAGCTCCTCGAGGCGCGATTCGAACTCCGCGATCTCGGACTCGAGCTTGCCCACGCGGTTGCGGGCCTTCTGCTTCTCGGCCCGCCGGCGGCGGGATTGCTCGCGGTTCGCGTCCCCGCTCTTCGGCGTGGCGGCGGGGCGGGGCTCGTCGGGCTTGCTCGCTCTCGGCGCGGGCGGCGGGCTCGCGACGGGAGTCGCCGGCTTCTCGTCGACGATCTTCGGCGCGACCGCCACCGGTCCGT
>JAGQIB010000211.1 GCA_020431545.1 Gemmatimonadota bacterium | reverse complement strand
AGATCCGGGTCGCCGTCGTTGTCCACGTCCGCGACGGACACGCCGTTGCCGAAGCCGCGATCGCCCACGCCGGCCGCCTCCGTGACGTCCGCGAATCGCCAGTCGCCGTCGTTCCGGTACAGGCGGTTCGACGCGTCCGCGACGTAGCGCACGCGCTTGCCGCCGTCGAGGGCCTCGAGGCCGTTGCCGTTCACGACGTACAGGTCGAGATCGCCGTCGCCGTCGTAGTCGAGCCAGGCCGCGCCGCAGCCGTTGCTCTCGGCGATGAAGAAGCGAGGCGGGGCGCCGCAGCGGTTGACGACATCGATGCCGGCCTCGGCCGCGCGGTCGACGAACGCGGGGACCGCGCCGGTCGCCGCCGCCGTCCCGGCGGTTCCGGTGAGGACGAGCGCAAGGGGCACGACGGGAAGTGCGCGAACGTTCCGCCCGCGGGGCCGGAGTCGCGAGGACGAGGGCATGAGGCCTCCGGAGTCGGGGTCCAGGTGTCGGCGGGGGCATTCTGGCGGAAAACGTCGCCTTGCGCCACGGCGGCGGCGGGGCCTCGACGGTCGGGCCGTCGGGCCGATTCCGCCCCCCTCCGGGCGGGATCGAATCCGCCCGGGAGGGACCCGCTCGGGCCCCTGCGGGTTTCCGAAATGTGCCATGATCGGAACTTGGGTCAGAATGGGAAGGCGTCCCCGTCCGCCCGAGACGAGGGCGTCGGTCCGTTTGCCGGGTCCCCAGGCGCCGAGGTCGGCGCCGGGCCCGCCACGGGGAGGGGGCAGTCCGCCGTCCGGGCGGGCCGGCCCCGGTCCCGAGGACCCGACCGATCATCTCCGGCCGCGTGACCGTGCCCCGCACGGGTTGCGCCGCCACGAACGCAACCCGACCGAGGGGAAGGTATGTCTTCCGCGAAGATCACGTGGACCAAGATCGATGAAGCTCCCGCCCTGGCGACCCACTGTCTGCTGCCGATCGTCGACGCGTTCCTGCAGGGAACCGGAATCGAGATCGAGACCGCGGACATCTCGCTCGCGGGGCGCATTCTCGCGAACTTCCCCGAACGTCTGCGTCCGGATCAGAAGGTCCCGGACGAGCTGACCCGTCTGGGCGAGCTGGCCAAGACCCCGGCCGCGAACATCGTGAAGCTGCCGAACATCAGCGCCTCGATCCCGCAGCTCGAGGACGCGATCGCCGAGCTGCAGGCGCAGGGCTATGACGTTCCGGACTATCCGGCCGAGCCGAAGAACGACGAGGAGCGGGCGATCAAGGCGCGGTTCGCGGTGGTGCTCGGCTCCGCCGTGAATCCCGTGCTCCGCGAGGGGAACTCGGACCGCCGTCCCGCCGCCTCGGTGAAGCGGTTCGCTCAGAAGAACCCGCACCGGATGATGAAGGACTGGCCGAAGTCCGGCTCGGTCACGCGCGTCGCCCACATGACGTCGGGCGACTTCTTCGGGAGCGAGACGTCGATCACGGTGTCGGCGGATACCACCGCGCGCATCGAGTTCGTGGACGAGGCGGGGAAGGTCACCGTCCTCAAGGACAAGCTCCCGCTGCTGAAGGACGAGGTGCTCGACTCGGCGGCGATGAACGTGAAGGCGCTGCGCGAGTTCTACGCGGCGCAGATGGCCGCGGCCAGGAAAGACGGTGCGCTGCTCTCGCTGCATCTCAAGTGCACGATGATGAAGGTGTCGGATCCGATCATGTTCGGCCATGCGGTCTCGACGTACTTCGCGAAGGCGATGGAGAAGCACGCGGCCGCGCTCGCTGAGGTCGGCGCGAACCCGAACAACGGACTCGCCGACGTGCTCGAGAAACTCGAACGCCTGCCGGCGGCGCAGCGTACGGAGATCGAGGCGGACATCGCGGCGTGCTACGAGAGCGGTCCGGGTCTGGCGATGGTCGACTCGCGCCTCGGGAAGACGAATCTGCACGTGCCGAACGACGTCATCGTGGACGCCTCCATGCCGGTCGTGATCCGCGACGGCGGCAAGATGTGGAACAAGGACGACCAGCTGCAGGACACGGTGGCGATGGTGCCGGACCGCTGCTACGCCACGATGTACCAGGCGGTGATCGAGGACTGCCAGAAGTGCGGGCAGTTCGATCCCGCCACGATGGGCAGCGTGTCGAACGTCGGCCTCATGGCGAAGAAGGCGGAGGAGTACGGCTCGCACGACAAGACGTTCACGGCCCCGGCCGACGGCACGATCCGGATCGTGGACGCCGCGGGCGCGACCCTCGTGGAGCAGAAGGTCGCGACCGGCGACATCTTCCGCGCCTGCCAGACCAAGGACGAGGCGATCCGCGACTGGGTGAAGCTCGCCGT
>JAGQIB010000210.1 GCA_020431545.1 Gemmatimonadota bacterium | reverse complement strand
GGTCGCCCCGCTCCCTCGATCGCCTTCGGCTCGCCGCCGCGCAGACGATTCGTCGCCGCCCACACGTGGAACACGATTGCGGATCGCTTGAGCGCAGCCCGCAGGCGATCGGCGCGCGACACCGTCGCCGGCCGGAGGTAACCCCGTTCGTCCGGCACGAGCCCGTCGCTGTAGGCGCGCGACACCGCGTACGATCCGTACACGAGCTGGATCACGAGATCGGGTCGATACGCCGCACCTTCTCGCCGGAACCACT
The DNA here is from genome assembly GCA_020431545.1 of Gemmatimonadota bacterium. Classification (GTDB taxonomy): domain Bacteria; phylum ARS69; class ARS69; order ARS69; family ARS69; genus JAGQIB01. Next base: position 2,678 of record JAGQIB010000210.1, on the reverse strand, counting down.
CGAGCTGCTGGATCGGACCGAGGGCCGGCACTCCCGCGTTGATGAGGTCGATCTTCGCGTCGCCGGCCGCAGTGCCGGCCGCGGCCCCCGCCCGCAACCGATCCCCGAGCTGCGCGAGGAACGTCTCCTCGTACTCCACCCCCCACCCGAACGCGAACGACGGCCCGAGCAGCATCACCCGCCACGTGCCCTCCGGTTTCTCGCGCGCCACCTCTTCGCCGGCCGCCGCCACCCGGAACCCGTGCGCATCCGTGAACAGGTGAGTGCGGAACTCGCCGGTGCGGTGCTCGAGCGCGAGGTGCGGCTTCAGCGCGAAGCCCCAGTCCGTCTCGCGGTAGATCGGCAACGCCGTGCGGTGCGCGAGCCAGTCGCCGGCGCGCACGCGGTACACGAGCTGCAGCGCGCCTTCCAGCAGCGCCAGCGCGAACAGGATCGACAGCAGCACGGGGAGCACACGCTTCATGCGGCGAAGTCTAGGCCGCCGGCTTCCGTCCGTCGACCACGCCGCCGGGCCGGGCCGAGCGGGCACGCTTCCTGCAAATCTTCCCGGCCACGTCCCACGCCCTCGACTCGTCGGGCCCTCTCCGGCCTTCGACGTGGAAGAGTTTGCCCAATGTCCGAGCAAATCTTGCGATCGCTGGCGCTCGCCTCGATGCTCGCGTTGCTGGTCGCGGGTCCGGCCTGCTTGACGCTGCCCGATTCCAGCACAGACGAGGACACGACTGGACAGGACAAGTTCGACGATCCGGGCGACTCGACGTCCACGCCGGATACCACCACGGCGCCGGTCCCGACCGCCTACTTCCTGTTCCAGGCCGCGGATCTGCGATCGCCGGAGTGGCCGGACGCGTTCCGGGACTACGATCTCCTGGTGTGCAATCCCTCGATGCCGCCGTCCGATCTCGCGACGATCCGGGCCGAGATGCCCGAGGTCTTGCTCATTGCCGACACGAACGTGCAGGACATCCGCCTCGGGTACCACGCCGGCAACCCGTACTTCGACGCGCTGACCGCGGCTTTCGACTCCTCCTGGTGCATCCGGGACTTCGACACCGGGGAGCTGATCGGGGTCCTCGGCTACGACGGCACCCCCGGCTCGGGCGTGCCGGCCTGGATTCCGCTCGGCCCGTCGATCGAGGCGCTGGTCGCGTTCCACCGCGACGTGACGATGGCGTCGCCCTGGGACGGGTTCTACGTGGACCAGTGCACCGAGGTGTATCCGCCGTGGCGCCAGGCGATCATCCTCGAGCAGACGTTGCGCTTCGACTACGACGGGGACGGCAACATCGACCGCATGGACGACCTGCTGGTGGACTACGCCACCGGCCGGGCGCGCTTCACGCAACGCCTGCGGGAGGTGCTCGGTCCGGACGTGCTGCTCGTGGGCAACGCGGGCGGCCATCTCGCGGACCCGGCGCTGAACGGGATCTGCCTCGAAGGCGTCGGCGAGCGCTTCACCGTGCAGCAGGCGCGCGACATCCTGGACGACGCCGAGGCCGTGTCCCCCGGACGCTGGATCGCGCCGCTGTGGGTCACGGCGGACGACTGCGTGGAGGCCACGGAGCAGCTGTCCCAGGAGCATCCGGGCGTGCACTACGGAGTGGTGGACTACTTCACCCCGAGCCCGCCGAATCCGTAGGCCGCGCCGGGGGCGGCCCGGCGGCCGAAACGAAGCGCGGCGACGTCTCCCTGTGCGGACTCTGCACAGGAAACGTCGCCGCGTGCTCGATCCCGGGTTCCGGCCGCGCATTCCGGCCGGGGCGGGGCCGATCTAGAAGCCGTCCTCTCCGGTCAGCGCCCGGCCGAGGATCAGCGTGTGCACCTCGTGGGTGCCCTCGTACGTGTACACGCTCTCCAGGTTCAGCATGTGCCGGATGACGGGATACTCCACGCTGATCCCGTTCGCGCCGAGCACGCTGCGCGCCGAGCGCGAGACGTCGAGCGCCATCGCCACGTTGTTGCGCTTCGCGAGGCTGACCTGGAACGGCGTGAGCTCGCCCTTCTCCTTGAGGCGGCCGAGGTGCAGCACGAGCGTCTGTGCGCGCGCGATCGCCTCCGCCATGTCCACGAGCCGCTGCTGGATGAGCTGCTTCTTCGCGATCGGCACGCCGAACGCGATGCGCTCCCGCGCGTAGGACAGCGCCGCGTCGAAGCACGCGCGCGCCGCGCCCACCGCGCCGAACGCGATACCGAAGCGCGCCTGGTTCAGACACGAGAGCGGCGCGCCGAGCCCCTTCGCTTCCGGCAGTCGGTTCGAGTCCGGAATGCGGCAGTCGTTCAGCACGATCTCGCCCGTCTCCGACGCGCGCAGCGACATCTTGCGCTTCATCGTGGGCGTCTCGAACCCGGGCGTGCCGCGCTCCACGAGGAAGCCGCGGATCGTGCTCGGGTCGCCGCCGGATTCCGTCTTGGCCCAGACCACGGCGAGGTGCGCCTGCGGCGCGTTCGTGATCCACATCTTGGCGCCGTTCAGGATCCAGTGATCGCCGTCCTTCTTCGCGGTGGTCTTCATGGCGCCGGGATCCGAACCGGCGTCCGGCTCCGTGAGACCGAAGCAGCCGATCACCTCGCCGGACGCCATCTTGGGCAGCCAGCGGTCGCGATGCTCGTCCGAGCCGTAGCGGTGGATCGGGTACATGCACAGCGAACCCTGCACGGACACGAAGCTGCGCAGGCCG
>JAGQIB010000209.1 GCA_020431545.1 Gemmatimonadota bacterium | reverse complement strand
GGCGGCGAAGGAACCAGATCACGACTCCCGCCACCGGGATGGAGAGGTACCAACCCGCGTACGCGACCGCTCCCACCAGCCCGTAGCTCGCGCTCAGGTTCGCGGAGTTCGTGATCGACTTCGCGAACAGCCACGTGATGACCACGGAGGCCACGAGCATCCCGAACCCGACTTCCTTCCCCTCCGCGGTGCGGCTCTCGAAGAACTCGCCGAAGCGCTTCGCTCGCGGCGAAACGAGAAACATCACGAGGCCGTACGCGAGGAGCGCGGCCCACAGCCATCCGTTGTGCATGAATGCCCCTTCCCGGCTCGACGTCCACGCGCTCGCCGCGCGACCTGCGGGTCGCGAGCGATCGACGGGCGCGTGCGGACTACGCGAAGAACCGGAGCGTGGGCGGTGCGCGGGACGGAAGAAGCGAGCGGACGACGGCGGACACACGCAGTGCGTCCCCGTTCGTGGCCGGAAGGGCGGGCGCCTCCGAGAGCCGGAGGCCGAGCACGAAGCGACACAGTTGCGCGAGCAGGCCGCGCGCTCGTCGCGCGTCGACGGGAGTGTCGACGTCGGCGCGGACCTCGAGCGAGTGGACGCCGCGGCCCAGGCGGAGGAACGTCGCGCGCAGCTCGCTTCCGAGGCGCGCGTCGCGCCAGGGCAGATCCGCGAGCGGAGGGATCGCGTCCGCGGGCACGGAGAGCAGGTACACGCCGCCGTCCGTCGCGGGCCCCACGACGATCTCCCCCGGCGCGGCGGCGCAGGCTCGACGGATGTCGCCGGGTCGAATCCCCGGCGTGTCCGTGCCCACGACGACGATCCGGTCGTAGCCGTGGGCCGCCACGTCGCGGAGGGCGGCGAGCAGGCGGTCTCCGAACGTGCGACCCCGCTGACGCAGCCAGTGCCAGCCGAGGGCACTCCGCGCGGCGGTGCGTCCGCGCTCGCGGACGATCTCCCGCATCTCGTCGATTCCGTCGGCCGCAAAGAACAGGCCCGCGTCGTCGCGCCCGGCGCTCACGGAGGCGAGCGTGTCGTGCAGCAGCGAGGTCCGGACCCGCACGTCGGCGCGTCGCCCGAGACGCAGGCGTCGGCGCTCGCGGCCGGGCGCGCGTCCGAACACGAGGACGGCGATTCGGGTGTCGGCTCTCGGCATGGGACCTCCCGGCGGGTCGCGACGGGGACGCTCGGGATACGACGCGCCGCGTGTCCCTGTGACGACCCGGAAGGGCATTCTCCCCTCTCGCCCGGATCGCGTCGAGCGCGAAGGCCGCCCGCCCCACCGCGCCGGCCCCCGGACGTCGCTCCGTCTTCCGGTGACTTCCCTGGGGGTCTGTGGTCTAGTTTCCGGGTCTCAGCCCGGAGGAATCGAGATGCGCGGAGCTGTCGTCGGCGGCGGGTTGGTGCTCGTTCTGCTCGCCCTCGTGCTTTGGGGAATGTCCGGCTACAACGGGCTCGTCGGCATGGACGAATCCGTGAGTCAGGCCTGGAGCCAGGTCGAGAACCAGTACCAGCGACGTCTGGAGTTGATTCCGAATCTCGTGGAAACCGTGAAGGGTGCGGCCGAGTTCGAGAAGGACACGTTCACGCAGGTCGCGGAAGCGCGCGCGAACGCGGGCAAGGTGCAGATCACGCCCGAGATGCTCTCCGACCCGGACGCACTGGCGCGCTTCGATCAGGCGCAGGGCGCGCTGTCCTCCGCCCTGTCGCGCCTGCTCGTGACGGTGGAGAAGTACCCCGAGCTCAAGGCGAACGCGAACTTCGTGGCGCTGCAGGACGAGCTCGCCGGCACCGAGAACCGCATCGCCACCGAGCGCCGACGTTTCAACGAGGTCGTGCAGGCCTTCAACACGAAGGTGCGTCGATTCCCGACGTCGATCCTCGCCTCGCTGACCGGATTCGAGAAGAAGGCGTACTTCGAGGCACGCGAGGGCGCGGACGTCGCCCCGAAGGTGGAGTTCTGATCGGTTGAGATCACGGCTCGGATCCGGGTTCCGGCCGGAGAGCCCCCGGTTCGGACGGCTCGCGGCGCTCGTCGTCGCGACGTGGGCGCTCGCCTCGATCGCCTGGGCGCTCGCGGTCCCGGATCCCCCGCCGCGCTTCCTCCACGACGAGACCGGGAAGCTCCGCGCGGCGGAACGCCGGCAGCTGGAGGATCGGCTCCAGGCGCTCCGCGCGAAGGGCCTGGAGATCGGCGTGCTGATGATGCCCTCGCTGCGCGGCGAATCGCTCGAGGACTACACGCTCCGGGTCGCGGAGGCGTGGAAACCCGGCAGCGCCGAGCGCGACGACGGCGCCCTCATCGCCGTGTTCCTCGCCGAGCACAAGATCCGTCTCGAGATCGGCTACGGGCTCGAGCCACACGTTCCCGACGCGGCGGCCGGGCGCATCATCCGGAATCTGATCGCTCCCGAGTTCCGTCGCGGCGACTACGCGGCGGGGCTGCGCCAGGGAATCGACGCCATCGCCGCCCTCGCCGACGGCGAGACCCTTCCGCCCGCGAACGACTCGACTCCGATCGCGGCCTGGCTCCCTTTCGTCCTGATGCTCGCGCTGTTCGTGTTCTTCGTGTACCTGCGGATCCGCTATCCGTCGGTGTGGATCGCGGGGAACGGCTGGGGAACCGGCGGCTCCGTCGGTCGCTCCGGGGGCGGCTGGACGTTCGGCGGAGGAGGAGGCGGCTGGAGCGGAGGGGGCGGTGGATTCAGCGGCGGATCGTTCGGAGGCGGCGGCGCCTCGGGAGGCTGGTGACGTGACGCGCACGCTGTTCTCCCTGGGCTTGCTGCTCGCGGGCGTCGCGATCGGCCTCGCCGTCGCGGAGTGGCGGCTGGCGGCCGGTCCGGATACTCCGGCCGGCGGCTGGACCGCGTGGTCGCCCGCGATCCCGTGGCTGCTCGGTGCCGTGGCGGTCGCCTTGCTGTTCGCGGCCCGGCGACTCGAGCGACGACGTCTCCATCGCGCTCGCCTCACGCCCGAGACGTTCCTCAGTGCCGGCGAGGAGGAGCGTGTCGTGGCGGCGATCCGCTCGTTCGAGGAGCGCACGTCGGGCGAGATCCGCGTGCACCTCGACCACCGCGCCGCGGGTGATCTTCTCGCCGCCGCGCACGCGCGCTTCGGCGAGCTGGGCCTCGAGCGCACCCGGGATCGGAACGGGATCCTCTTCTACGTGGCCGTCGGCCAGCGCCGATTCGCGGTCGTCGGCGACGTCGGCATCGATCGCGCGACGGCCGACGACTTCTGGGCGGGGATCGTCCGGGCCGTGGAAGAGCGGTTCCGGGCGGGCGACCACGTCGGCGGTCTGGCGCTCGGCATCGAACGCGCCGGAGCCGAGCTCGCGACGCACTTCCCGCACCGCACGGACGACGTCAACGAGTTGTCGGACGAGATCTCGCGCTCCGAGGGCGGCGACTAGAGCGAGACGCTCCGCGCGACGGAAGCGGCGCCGGCCGCGCGAGCCGCCTGCTGACGCGGGCGTCGATCGTCCGGATGCCCCGGCTGCCGGATGTGGATCACGAACGTCGGCGACAGCTGCGCGACCTTCCACGGCACCTGCACCCGCCACTTGCGGAACATGTACGGAAAGAAGCCGTAGATCTCCGCGTCCGGTGCGAGCCGCCGGATCGCGTCGTAGTCGAAGAACTGCAGATGGTCCGAGCGCTGGAGCTTCTTCGGCGTGAGTCCCACGAGCGCGAACGGCCGGAAGATCGCGGCGTAGCTGTTCGGCGTGGTCAGGATCAGCTCTCCCCCGGGTCGGGTCACCCGACGCATCTCGGCGAGACTGAACTCGGGATCGCGGAGATGCTCGATGACCTCGGAGCACCAGACGAGATCGAACGAGTCGTCGTCGAAGGGGATCGGTTCGTTGATGTCCACGACCTGCGCGGTGTCGAACTCCTTGGAGATGTCGATCGAGGTCACCACGTAGCCGCGCTGCTCGAGCCAGCGGGTCTGGTGCCCTTCGCGACACCCCACGTCGAGCGCGCGACGCCCGTCGCCGTCCGGCACGAGAGCCAGGGCGATCCGCTTCCCCTCCGTGGTCTCGCGCAGGTTGCCCTGCCCGAGATCGATGGGGAGCTTCTTGAGAAGGTCGAGCATTCGTGAACTCCCGGGAATGGCGCCCAGGCACCGCCGGCGCCGGGCCGGGGTGTCTTGTCGGGGCCTCCGCGCCCGGCCCTTCTGGAAGCGTCGACCACGGAAACTCCGCGATCGAGCCCGAAGAGTGTAACCCGATCCGCGCGAAATCCCAACCCCGCGAACCGCCCGTCGGTCGATCTTGACCGAACTCTGATCTACCCGAAAGCCGCTCTAGGGCGCCCGAAACACGGTTTCCGCCAGCGTGTCGGGAGCCGCGATCTCCCAGTCGTTCCCGTCCCCGTGATCGGTGGCGATACGGACTCGCCCGAACCACCGCCAGGCCGCCCAGGGACGGGTGAAACGGGGCTCCGGATCCCGCGCATCCGGGTAGTAGGCCCACTGCTCCACCAGACCGGTGTCGTCCGCCACCCACACGTCGTACTTGTTCGCCGGCGTGAGACCCGTGCCGTCCGCGAAGGTCACCACGAGCTTCCGGGCCGGGCGACCGTCCGGCAGGCTCGACTCTCCCCCGTCCGCGAGATGCACGCCCGGATCCAGCAACTTGGCCGGCATGATCAGCCAGTACGAGTCGTTGATCCACTGGGCGTAGCCGAGGTCGAGCGCTTGCCGTCGCTGCTCCGGGTCCGTGACCTCTTCCCCGCCGCGGAAGAAGCGACCTTCGCGCGTGCCGACGTTCAGGAGCACGACCGTCGAGTCGGTCTCCACGCGGATGTCGCCTGTCTCGCGGTCCCAGTGATGGCGACGCAGGCCGCGGAAGTTCCAGACGAGGTAGCGCGTGGCGGCCCAGCCCTCGCGTCCCCCGATGTTTTCCAGCACGGACTCGGCGAGCGAGATCGCCGAGGGATCTCCCTCGGCCGCCGCCGAAGGACGAGGCGCGGCGAGACCCGAAGCGATCGTGACCCCCAGGGCGACGCAAAGGCCGAGCGCGATCCGGGTTCGGCGCGAGGATCCGCGCGGCCGCCCCCGAGACTCAATCGACACGGACAACTCTTCCCGAAGCATCCCGTCCTCCCGCGCTCACGCGATAGAAGTACACGCCGGGCGCGAGCGCCTCCCGGCGATCGTCCCGGGCGGGAATCTCGAGCTCCCGCCAGCCGGCACCCAGCACACCGTACTCGTGCACCGCCACGCGACGCCCCCGCACGCCCACGAGCTCCAGTCGCGGAGCCGTCGTGGTGTCGAGGAACACCCGCAGGCGCGTGGATTCCCGGAACGGATTCGGCGCCGGCGCCTGCGTCGTGAGCGCGCCGGACGCGATCACGGTCGTCGGGTCGCCGACGTTCTCGAGCAGCACGAGCACATCGGCGATCTCGTCCGAGAGCGCGAGATCCAGATCGAGATCGTTGTCCGAGTCGAAGAAGATCGCGCACGACGGATTCGACGGCGCGATCACGTCCTGCACGAAGCTGAACGTGCCGGTGCCGTCGTTCTCGTAGAAGCGCCAGAACCCGCCGCCGAAGGAGGAAGCGATCAGGTCGGCGTCGCCGTCCCCGTCGAGGTCCCCGAGGTCCACAGCCGGCGTGTGCGCGCCGGTCGGATAGGTCTGCGGCGACCCGAACGTCCCGTCGCCGTTGCCGAACAGCACCGACACGTGATTCGAGAAGCTGTTCGCGCAGGCCGCATCCAGGTGGCCGTCGCCGTTCAGATCATCGAGCGCCACCACCCAGGTCCAGCCGCCGGTGCCGGAGGGCGAGGCGGCCGGGGTGAACGTCGCGTCGCCGTTGCCGAGCAGGGTCACGATCTCCTGTCCCGCCTGCCCGGCGACGACGAGATCCTCGATCCCGTCCTCGTTCAGGTCGCCGGACGTGAGACCGTACTCTCCGCTGACGCCGCCGTCGAAGTACACGGGAGCCGCGAACGTTCCCGTGCCGTCGTTCAGGAGCAGCGAGAGATTCCCGGACACCTGGTTCGCGTTCACGATGTCCGTGTCGCCGTCGCCGTCCGCGTCGAGCACGGCTACTCCGTGCGGTACGGACCCCACCGGGATCCCCGTCGTCGAGCCGAACGTGCCGTCGCCGTTCCCGAGCAGGATCCACATCTCCTCGGTCAGCGACGCCGCGACGCAGAGATCGATCTCGAAGTCGCCGTCGAAGTCGGCCGGTTCGTTCGGGCTCGCCTCCACCCCGATCGGATTCGCCGGCAGGAACGGTTCGAACAGACCGCTGCCGTCCGCGCGGTTCAGGGTGACGCGCACGTCGGCACTCGTCTCGTTGACGGTGGCGAGATCCAGGTAGCCGTCGTTGTCGAGATCGCACGCCGCCGCGCCGTAGATACGCGTCTGCGGATCGCCGCCGAGATTCGACATCACGTCGATCTCGTTGAAGTGGATGCCGCCGCTCGGCGCGACCGCGGTCTTGAACGAGAAGAACCAGCCCGCATCCCGCAGCGGCGTGGTGTCCGCTCCCCGCACGTCGTGGGAAATGTTCACGAACACGGGCTCTCCCGCGGAGAACGGCGTGCTCGACGTGAACGTGACCGTGCGGTCGCCGTTCGAGAGCGCGAACGTGCCCTGGGCGGGACCGCTCCAGCGGCCGAACACGCGGAACGTCGCCGGCGTGACCGTGGCCGGATCGAGCGCCCGGTCGAACGTGACGGCGATCGGCGTGACGACGGGCGCGAGCGAGTGGCTCGCGGGAATCGTGCCGGTGACGGCGAGCTGCGCGAACGCGGACGGGGCAACGAGACCGACCAGCACGGCCGGCACCAGCCCAGAGGCCGCTCGGGAGAACCGACGCGGGGACATGGGAATCCTCCCGGGGCACGGGAAGCGCGGAGCGTACTCCAGATCCGGCCCCCGTTTCGAGCCTTCTCGCCCCTCGCGGTGCAAGAAACGACTGGAGGTCCCTGCTTCAAGTTGCTGTCTTGGCGACCTTTAGGGAAACAGAAACTCGAATCGCTGAAATCGGGGATCGGTGCCCCGCCACGCCACCGTGGCCACCCAGCCCGCGGCCGGCACCTCGGTGCGGAGTGTCCAGCGAAGAGGTTCCTCCGCGTCGCCGGCCACGCGGAGCAGCCGCGCGGGCGGTCCCGGCTCGACGCGGACGTCGAACGAGGCGAGATCCGCCGACAGGCCGACCCCGCGGGCCTTGAGCCACGCTTCCTTCCGGGTCCAGGTGAGATAGAACGCGAGCAGCCGCGCCTCGGCCGGCAGGCTCCGGTATTCGAGGATCTCGGCCGGCGAGAAGAACCGACCGGCGACGTCGTCGCGATCGGGGATCTCGCGCACCCGTTCGAGATCCACCCCGAGGTCCGCGCCTCGCGTGATCCCGAGCAGCGCCAGATCCTCGGAATCGGAGAGGTTGAAGCGGAGCGGTCGTCCGGGCAGCTCGGGCTTTCCCTCCGGGCCGGTCTCGAACCGGATCTCGCGCGGATCCCGGCCGAGGTACCGACCGAGCACCGTGCGGAGCGCGCCCCGACGGACGGCGAATCGCTCGCGATGGACGTCGTAGCGGAAGCGATCGTGGCGGTCGCGTTCCTCCGGGTCGAGGAGGTCGCGGAGAGCGGCGATCCGCGCTTCGTCCCGCGTGAGAGCCATGCGCCACAGGTGGATCTCCCCGGGAGCGAGCACCGGGAGCGCCGGCGACGAACCGAAGCGCGCGGGAGGCGGCAGCTCGCTCATGCCGGCCCCCGTCCCCCGCTCACGCGGCTCCCTCCGCGCCGAACTCCCGGATCTCGCGGCGGATCCGATCCCCGTGCACGTCGAGCAGGAAGTGCCCACCCGGCAACGTGACGGCGCGGAACTCCCCGGTGGTCAGCTCGCCCCAGGCGGCGAGCTGCTCGGGGCGGACGTTCGGGTCCTCGTCCCCCGCGAACGCGACGATCGGACAGGACAGCGGCTCCCGCGGCGCGGGTTCGTAGGTGTCGCACATCTCGAAGTCCGCCCGCAGGAGCGGCAGCAGCAGCTCCATGAGCTCGTCGTGCGCGAGGACCTCCTCGGGCGTGCCCCGGAGCCGGCGGAGCGCCTCCTTGAAGTCGGCGTCCGGCAGGTCGTGCACGGGGGACGAGAGGTCGCGTTGATGCGGATA
>JAGQIB010000208.1 GCA_020431545.1 Gemmatimonadota bacterium | reverse complement strand
TCCTGCCGATCGAGCAGGCGGATCTCACGCTCGCGAAGACCGTCAACTCGGCGAGTCCTTCGGAGGGCGACACGGTGCGCTGGCAGATCGTGCTCACGAACGACGGACCGGACGTGGCGACCTCGACGGAGGTCAGCGACCTCCTGCCTGCCGGCGTCACGTTCGCGGGGGCCACGGCCTCGATCGGAAGCTACGCGCCGGCCACCGGACTCTGGACGATCGGGAACCTGAACGTGGCCGCGCCCGAGACGCTGGTCGTGGACGCCACGGTGGATGCCGGCACCGCCGGGGAAACGATCACGAACTCGGCGTCGGCGTCCGCCGATCAGCCCGATCCCGGCGGCGCGTCGGATACGGCACAGATCACCGTGCGCGCGGCGGACCTGGCCCTCGTGAAGGCCGTCGACGATCCGGCGCCCAGTGAAGGCGGAGCGATCGTCTACACCATCGACGTCTGGAACGCCGGCCCCGATTCCGCCACCGGCGTCGCCGTGGTCGACTCGCTGCCGATCGGGATCCAGTACGCGTCGTCGATCGCCAGTCAGGGTTCCTACGACTCGGGAAGCGGGGTGTGGAGCGTGGGCGTCCTCGCGCCCGCGGACACAGCGAGTCTCGCAATCTCGGCCACGCTCGGCGCCGGGACGGCCGGGAGCACGATCCGGAACGTCGCGCGGATCGGCGCCTCTTCGGAGGGCGATCCGGTCGCCGCGAACGACACCGCGTTCGTGGACGTTTCCGTGGTCGGGGCGGATCTCGCGATCGCGACCTCGGTGGACAACGCGAATCCCACGGAGCTCGACACGATCCGCTACACGATCGAGGCGACGAACGCCGGTCCGGACTCCACGAGCGGCGTGGTGATCGACGTCGCTCCGCCGGCGGGCTTCCTGCCGCGCGGCGACAACGCCTCGCAGGGAACGTGGAACGGCGGGCAGGACGAATGGACGATCGGCTCGCTCGGAGCCGGCGCCACCGCGACGCTCGAGCTCGACCTCGAGGTGCCCTCGGGCTCCGGCGGCGGCCAGTTCTGGTTGTCGGCCGGCGTGCAGACGTCGGCTCTCGCCGATCCCGATCCGGCGAACGACGCCGACAGCGTCTCCGTATCCGTGGTGGATGCGACCGGAGTCACCGTCCTCGGGTCGCAGCCGACGGCGAGCGCGCGCCCGGGTCAGACCGAGGTCGTGCTCGGCACGTTCACGCTGCAGAACACCGGGATTCCGAGTCTCACGCTCACCGGCGCGACGTTCGCGAATACCACGACCGGTCCCGGGACCCAGGGTCAGGAGGACGCGGAGCTCGGCACCGTGCAGCTCCGCCGCGACAACGGGAACGGGCTCTACGAGCCCTCGCTCGATCTGCTCGCGGGCACGGCCACCGTATCGGCCGGACAGATCGTGTTCACGGGTCTCTCCGTGAACGTTCCGAACGACGGCACCCGGATCCTGCACGTCGTCTCGAGCGCCGTCCCGCTCACGGCCCGGGACGGCGACGCGCTCGACCTGCGGCTCGAAGCGCCGGCCAGTCTCACGTTCAACCAGGGGGTCACGACGATCAACTCGTGGCCGGTCGAACCCGCCGGGGCCGTGACGATCGACGGCATGGTGGCGGCGCAGATTCCGGTGACCACGTACGCGAGCACGAACGTCGAGCGTGGCCAGACGAACGCCGGCGCGCTCGCGTTCCGCCTCCCCGCGAACGGCTACCAGTCCGACACGCTCACCGAGGCGAGGTTCCAGAACCTCGGCACGGCAGTCGCCGGCACGGACGTGATCGCGGCGAAGCTCTGGCAGGACGGCGGCGACGGTTCGTTCGATCACGGCGCGGGCGACGACACGCTGATCTCGGTTCTCACGAACGTGGGCGGCATCTGGACCGCGACCGGACTGTCGGTGGCGGTGCCCGTGAACGGCCTGCCGGCGTGGGTGTCGGTGGACGTCGCTCCCGCGGCGACCCTCGGTGCCACGATTCGACTCGCGGTGAAGGGCCCGGGTCCGGACGGCCTCCTGATGACGTCCGGGAACTCCGGGCCGCTCGACACGGCGTCCGCGGCATCGCGCACTCTGACCGTGACGAACTCCGTGTCGAACCTCACGGCGTGGGTCGTCGACCAGAGCAACGCCACGATGATCCCGGGTGTGGCTCCGCGCACGGTCTTCCGCTTCGAGATCGCGAACGAGTCGGCGGCGGCGGAGACCCTGAGCACCGTCCGCTTCACGAATACGACGGTCGGCGCGGTGGGCGCCACGCAGGCCCAGCTCGACGCCGACTGGCAGCCGCTGGATCTCCAGCGCGAACGCGTCGCGGATGCGGGCGGAAGCGGCGGACTGCCGCCGGCCGGCGTCGCGGGGACGTTCTCGGGCGGCCTGGCGACGTTCACCGTCGACGAGGTCATCGCGCCCGGTGACACCGCGGTGTTCGTGGTCACGAGCGGCGCGTCCGTCGCGGCCCGGGACTCCGACCGACTCGATCTCGTGATCGCGAGCACCACGGATCTCTCCTTCCGGCGTGCGGTCAACGTCTCGGGCTCGTTCCCGCTGGACGGCGCCGCGACGCTGCGCGTCGATGGCATGTCGTCCGCCCAGCTCGTGTTCGGATCGGTCGACCCGTCGATTCTCACCGGGGCCACCCGCGCACAGGCGCTCGACGTCACGGTCCCGGCGAACGGCTACGTCGACGACACGCTGCTCCGATTCGACGTGACGAACCTCGGCAACGCGGCGGCCGGTGACGACATCGAGCGCGTGGAGCTGTGGTCCGACGACGGCGACGGGCTCTTCGATCCCGTCACCGACAGCGCGCTCGGCGAGATGCTGTACACCGGCAATCGCTGGGAGCGCACCGGACTCTCGCTGCCGGCTCCGGCCGGTGTCGGGCGACGTCTGTTCGTGAGCGTCGACATCTCCGAGCTCGCGACCGCCGGCCGCACCGTGCGCCTTGCGGTGCCCGGACCGCCGGACTTCGGTGTGGGCATGGCGAGCGACAACGACGGCCCGGTCGACGCCTCGGCATCGGGCTCGGCGCAGACGATCTCGACCGTCGACCGGGTGACCGTGTCCCCGCTCGCCGGCACCGTTTCGCAGGTCCGCCCGGGTCGGACGAACGTGCTGCTGCTCGGGTTCGCTCTCGAGAACCACTACCTGACGTCCAAGACGCTGTCCGGACTCGTGGTCACGAACCGCACGTCGGGCGTCGGTTCCCAGGCCGAGCTCGACGCCGAGGTCGCGCAGCTCTCGATCTGGGTCGATAACGGGGACGGCGTGTTCAAGGGCGCGCCGGAAGACACCCTGCGGGGTACCGCGTTCTTCGAAGACGGCGCGGCGGAGTTCACCGGCGTGAACTGCACGATCGCGGCCGGCGGCACCCGCCGGGTGTTCGTGAGCGCCGACGTCTCGCTGAACGCGGCCGCGGACGGCGACTCTCTCGCGGCGTGGATCGACGGCCCGGCGGAGATGACATTCCTGCTGCCGACGGCCCTCGCCGCGAGCTTCCCGATCGACACCGGCGCGAAGGCGATCGTCGACGGCATGGTGGCCGGCCAGTTCTCGCGCTTCCCGGCGCCGGCCGCCACGCTCGGTGCGGGCGAGGGACCCTCGCTCGTCCTCGACGTGCGCGTGCCGTCGAACGGCTACCGCAGCGACGTGCTGAACAGGCTCGAGCTCGTCAACCTCGGCAACGCCACGAGCACCGACCTCGCCGACGTTCGCCTCTGGCGCGACGGCGGAGATGGCGCCTTCGACGCGGGCGGTGTGGACGACATCGATCTCGGCGGCCTCGCCCTGTTCGGCGGACGCTGGGTCCATCCGTCGCTCACGGAATCCCTGCCCTGGCCGGGCGCCCGGATGTTCGTCTCCGTGACGAGTTCCGCCACGCCGACGGACTCCGCCACCGTGCGGTTCGCGATCCCGGTGAACGGTATCGAGGTCGCCTCCGGCAACGACGGCCCGCTCGATGCCCAGGTCGCGAACAACGAGACGACGCTCCTGTCCACGGCCGTGCTCCTCTCGGAGCTCGAGATCACGCCCAGTGCGACGACGGTCGACTCGCTGGTCACCGTGACGATGAACGTGCGCAATCTGCACGCCACCGCCACGATGGACTCGGTGGCACCGAGCGCGCTGACGTCGCTGCCGGCCGCCGGCCTCCAGTACGAGTCGGGCCCGTCGCCGGCTTTCGCGTCGATCGCACCCGGTGGCGACGCCACGTTCACCTGGACGTACCGCGCGTCGTTCATCGGCGAATCGCGCCTTCGCGGCCTCGCGTCCGGAGCGGAAGCCGGTTCCGGGATTCCGCACCAGTCGCTGACCGTCACGTCGAACGCGGTGCAGGTGTACGTCAGCTCGCAATCACTCGACCTTTACGCCGTTTCCTCCATGCCGTTCTCCATCAACCGCGGACAGCAGGGCGTGGTGCCGCTCACGCTCACGTTCGAGAACCCGGCGGGTCCGAACGGAACCGACGTGGAGCTCGGCGCGCTCCGTATCCGCCTGGAAGACGATCAGGGCAACGGTGTGGTGCCGTCGGATCTGCTCTCGCGCGTGGTGGTGAGCGAGGGCGGCTCCACGTACCTCGACAAGACGGCGATCGAGACGTCGGGCAGCGAGGTGGATCTCACGCTCGCGACCCCGATCACGATCCAGTCCGCCGGGGCCGGCAGCCAGGCGACGGTGGGCCTCGCGCTCGACATCTCCGACTCGACCGCGGTCCCGTTCTTCGTGGTGAAGATCCTGGACGCGTCCTGGTTCACCGCGAACGACGCCACGACCGGCGCTCCGGTCAGCGTGGACCTGCAGGAGCCGCCGGTCTACCCGGTCTCGTCCGGTCTCGCCCGGGTCGTCGCGGAGGCGACGCGTCTCGACGTCGCCGCGGTCGCGGCTCCGGACTTCCCGGCCGGCCGCGGTCAATCCGCCATCACCGTACTGGACGTGACGTTGAACAACCCGGACCCCGCGGGCCTCGCGGCCGACGTGCGGGTGCCGTCGTTCGCGATCGCGCTGCGCGACTCCGCGGGGATGCCGATTCCTGATCCGCAGAACCGGATCGATCGGATCCGCGTGCGCACCCCGAACCAGGTCCATCTGGATCGCTCGATCAACGGATCGGACGGAACCACCCTCGGTCTGTCACTGACCACGCTGATCTCGGTCCCCGTGAACACGAACCTCCCGATGATGGTCGAGTTCGATCTCGCGGCCGACGCGACGCTCGGCGCGTTCCGGGTCGAGCTCGCGGACACTTCGTCGTTCGAGGCACGCGACGCGAACACCGGCGCGCCGCTGCCGGTGACGTACACGCCGGACCCGCTCGCGGGCCCGCTGGTCTCCGTGCAGGCGGCGGCGGATTCGATGCGCGCGTCCGGCGTGGCACTGATGCCGGCCACGATTCCCGTGGGTACACCGAACGTGACCGCGATGCGCATCTCCGTGGAGCACCCGGGGGGCAGCGAGGTCGGGCCCATCGTGATCGATCATTTGACCCTCGGCTGCCGCGACGACGCGAACCAGCCGGTGGTGCCCGCGCTCTACCTGGATCGCGTGGCCGTGCGACGGGGTGGCGTGGAGGTCGGCGTGGTGACGGCGCCGCCGGTCGCGGGCGGCGAAGTCGTGGTTCCGTTGAACGGCGTGTCGCTCGCGCCCGGCGAGCGCGACACGCTCGAGGTGAGGTTCGACGCCGAGGTCACCGCGCCCGCGACGCTGTTCGCGCTGACCGTGAGCGCGACCGGGATCGGCGCGATGGACGGCAATCTCATGCTGCCGGTCACCGTGGCACCGGAGGCGGGCTCGGAGTTCCCGCTCTCCTCCGGCTTCGCGCAGCTCTCCACACCCGCCCGCACGCTCGTGGCCGCGTTCGCGCAGTCCATGCCGGCCGCGCTCGCGGCCGACGGCGGGGACGTGGACGCCGCGACACTCACGCTCCGGAATCCGGCGGATCCTTCGTCCGGATCGATCTCCATCGACCACCTGAATCTGCGGGCCCGGGATCGGGACGGCAACCTGCTCGCGATCGGTTCGGTGGTCGAGCGCGTCGTGAGCCTCGTGGACGGCGAGCTCTGCGCGGATTCGGGCACACTTCTCGAGACGGACGAGCAGGCCACGATGCCCTGCGTGACGCCGATCCTGCTCGATCCTCAGGATGCCCGTGACGTCGTGATGCGGTTGACGCTGCGCGCGGGCGCGTTTGCGGACGGCCTGCGGATCGGTCTCCTCGCCGACGACATCGGCGTGGTCCAGCCCGGCAATCCGCTGCTGTCCGTGGCCGTCGTCGCGGAGGACGGTCAGTCGTTCCCGTTCTGGACGCTCGCGGGCAACTTCGGCGGCACGAATCTCGCGGACTCGTACTCGAACTTCCCGAATCCGTTCGCGGCCGGGCGCCAGAACACGACGCTCGCGTTCTACCTGCAGGAGCCGGCCACCGTCACGTTGACGCTGTACACGCTTCGCGGACAGACGGTGCGCACGATCCTCGCGGGGGTTCCGCTCGGCGCGGGCCTGCACCAGGACGCCACGTGGGATGGCCGCAACGGTCGCGGAGACACCGTCGCGAACGGCACGTACCTCGCGCGCATCCAGGTGAGCTACGAGTCCGGCGGCTCGGACGAGATCGTGCGGAAGGTCGCGGTGGTGCGATGAGACGAGCGGCCCTCGGAGTGACCCTGGCATTCGCGCTCACGAACGTCGTGTCCGGTGCGGAGGACGGCGGAACGCAGAGCGTCTTCGCGCACGGCGCCGGCAACCGTGCCCTGGCGCTGGGAGGCGCGTTCACGGCGATCGCCGACGACGCGAGCGCTCCCGTCTGGAACGCGGCCGGCCTCGCGCGCCTCGAGCGCCGCCAGCTGGTCGTGTCCCAGGCGAGCCTCTACGGCCTCGAGATCGACGAGCAGCACCTCGGCCTCGCGTGGCCGGACTGGCGCTGGGGCACGGTGGCGTTCACCGCCCGTCGACTCGGCGTCTCCGGGATCGACGCGCGCGACGACCGCAACGTGCCGCTCGGGACCTTCTCCGACCAGGAGCTGGACTTCGGCCTGTCCTACGCGCGCCCGCTGAACGATGTGTGGAGCGTGGGCGGTTCGCTCCGCTTCCGCCGCCAGCAGGTCTCCGACTTCTCCGCGAACGGGTTCGGGGCGGATCTCGGTCTGCACGTGCGGCCGCTGCTCGCGGCGGGCGTGGAGGCACCGTGGGCCGGACGGCTCACGGGTGGATTCGCGGTGCGGAACGCGGTGGCGCCGTCGCTGCGTCTGGACCGGGACGCGGTCTCCGAGCCCACGGAGGTGGCCCTGGGATTCGCGTGGCGCCAGCCGCTCGGCGCCGAGCGCGCCGCGACGGCCGCGGTGGACGTCGAGAAGGCGTCCGGCGTCGGGGCGCACGTGCGGGCCGGTCTCGAGGTGCGTCCTCATTCCGTGCTCGCGCTCCGCGCCGGCTGGAACGGGGACGACGTGACCGCCGGCCTCGGCGTGTCCTGGCGTCTGTTCGCATTCGACTATGCGTTCGAGAACTCCGAGATCGATCCGGTGCACCGCTTCGGGGCCACGATCGGGTTCGGAGTGACCACCTCGGAGAGCCGTCGCCTCGCTCAGGACGCGGAGGAGGAGCGCTTCCGTCAGCGTCTCGCCGAGACGTTCCAGCGCAAGCAGGAGGAGCGCGTCGACGAGCTGCTGTCGAACGCGGAGCGGATGCTCGCCGACGGCGCGATCGAGGAGGCGCTCGAGGTCGTGGCCGCCGCGCGCGCGCTGTCGCCGGATCACCCGCGCGCGGGTCGGATCGAGACCCAGGCGCTGTTCGCGCGGGCCGAGCGCGAGGAGCAGGAGAGCCGCTTCGCGGAGGCCGCGATCCTCTACGGCCGCGTGATCGCGATCCAGCCCGACAACGTGGAGGCGCAGAACGGTCTGTTGCGCTGCCGTACCGAGAGCAATCTGCGGGCCGAGCGGACGTCGCGCATTCGTGCGCTGTTCGCCGAGGCGCTCGACGCCTTCACGGACAACAAGCTGCTCCTGGCGCGGCAGAAGCTCCGGGACATCCTGACCCTCGCGCCGGACGACGGCGAGGCGAACGCGATGCTCGCGCGCACGGAGACCGCGATCTCGAGCCGGGCGAAGACGCTCGTGGAGCAGGCCAACCGCTCCATCGACCGCGGTCTGCTCGACGAGGCGTCGGACCGTCTCGCGGAGGCCGATCGACTGGATCCGCGGGTCGCCGGTCTCACCAAGGCGCAGAAGCGCCTGCGCGACGCGGAGCTGGCGCTCCAGGACGCGGCCCGGAAGAAGCGCGAGGAGCTGGCGCAAGCGACGAGCGCGCCCGAGCCCGCGAAGGCGCCCACGCTCTCGCGCAAGAAGCGCAAGGAGATCGAGGACCTGTACCGGCGCGGCATGGAAGCGATGGACGCGAATCGCTCCGACGACGCGCTCCGCTACTGGGAGCTCGTGTGGCTCGCGGATCCCGCCTACGAGAACGTGGCGGAGTTCCTCAAGCGGGAGTATCTGCTGCGCGGCCTCGAGGCGTTCTCGCGGGGCAATCTCGACGATGCGATCTCGGTCTGGGAGCGCGCCCAGGCGGTGGATCCGAACGATGAGAAGACGCTCGGCTACCTCGCACGCGCGCGCGAGCAGCAGGCGAGATCCCGGGAGATCCTCGGCACCGAGGGCAGGAAATGACCGAGAAGAAGCGAAAGACCGTCATCGGAATCCGCTGGATCGTGACGGGGGCCGCGGTGTGCCTGACCGCGCTCGCGGTGGCCGCCGTGGGAGCGGTGGCCGAGAGGAATGCGCGGGAGGCGCTGAACACCGAGCTGCAACGTCGAGTCGTGCTGGAGGCGAGGAACCTCGCGCTCACGAGCTCGCGGGCACTGCTCTCGGACTTCCCCGAGCTCACCCTGGCCCCGATCCTGAACCAGATGACGGAAGGACGGGACGAACTCGAGTTCGCCGTGGTCGCGGATCTCAATCACGTGATCCGCGGACACGCGGACGCGCGACGAATCGGCGAGGAGTTCACGCGACCGCCCGCGGTGACGGAAGTGAACTCCGACGTCGCCGACCCGCGCCGCGGCGAGACGCTCCAGGAGAACGCGTCGATCCTCGTGGCGTCGAGCCCCGTGCTGCACCCGAACGGGGACAAGCTCGGGGAAGCCTGGGTCGCGATCGATCGCGGCTACGTGCGCCAGCTCATCAGCGAGGCGCGTCGCAAGCAGGCGATCGTGGTGCTCGTGGTGCTCGCGGTCGGCGTGCTGTTCGTGCTCCTGATCCTCAGTGCGATCCTGCGCCCGATCGGCACTCTTCGCGCCGGACTCGAGCGGATCGGTTCCGGGGACTTCACCACGCACGTGAAGCTCCACGATCGTACGGAGTTCGGACTGCTCGCGGACACGATCAACGAGATGGCGGACGCGATCCGCGACGCACAGAGCGAGCGCCTCGAGAAGGACCGTCTCGTTCGGGAAGTCGAGCTGGCGCGCGAGATCCAGAGCTCGCTGCTGCCGCACGAGAGCATCCGGGCGGAGGGCGTCACCGTAGACGGCGCGCATCGCGCGGCGGCCGAGGTCGGCGGCGATCTCTGGGACGTGTTCCCGCTCGGCGACGGTCGGGTCGGCGTGGCGATCGCCGACGTGTCCGGGAAGGGACTCGGCGGCTGCCTCGTGACGTCGATGGTCTCGGCTCTGCTGCGGGCATTCCGGAACGACGAGCGCTCGCCGGCACGCCTGCTCGTGCGGCTGGAGGAGAGCCTTCCCCTCCGGGCCGGCACGTTCATCACGATGTTCTACGGCATCTACGACCCCAAGAACGGATCGCTCGTGTTCGCGTCGGCCGGCCACAGCCCCGTGCTGGTCCATCGCGCGGCCACCGGAAAGGCGGAGTGGTACAAGACGAAGGGCATCCCGATCGGCGCGGTGCGCGGCGGCGCCCTGGCGAAGACCGTCCGCGACGAACGGATCGTGCTCGACCCCGGCGACGTTCTCGTCCAGTACACCGACGGCGTGAACGAGGCGTTCGACACCGGCGGCCGCGATCAGTTCGGGTTTGCCCGCCTGCAGGACGCCGTGAAGGCGTCGGCGGCGAAGGGCGCGGCCGCGATCGTGAACAAGATCCGGGAGGACCTGCGCGCCTGGGTCGGCGATCAGCCTCCGTTCGACGACGAGACGCTCGTGGTGCTGTGTCGGGACGCGGCGGCCGTCACGCCGCCCCCCGCCCCCGCGGCCGGCGGAACGGAACGGCGCTTCGATCCGGTCCGCATGGTGCGGGAGGCGCGGAAGCGCGGTCACGGCATCCGCTTCCACGCCGATCTCGACGAGCTCCATCGACTCGAGGACTGGGTCACGAGGTGCGAGGGGCTCACGCTCGACAGTCACCAGGCGACGCTCGTGCAGACCGCGCTCTACGAGCTCTGCGCGAACGTCGCGGAGCACGGCTACGAGGGCAATCCGAGTCGCACGTTCGAGCTCTGGTGGCTCGAGTGCGCGCACGCGGCGCGAGTGGTCCAGGGCGACGCCGGGTGCGGCGCCCAGGGCGTGTTCGTCCTGGTGGACGACGGCCACTCCTACGACGCGAAGGTTCCGTCCGTGAACTTCGAGGAGGCGTCGGTTCGCCGCCGCGGTCGCGGGATCGGCCTCACCATCGTGCATCGCGCGATGGAGCACGTCTCGTATCACCCGCAGACAGAAGAAGGCAACGTCACCATCGTCACGTTCGATCCCAAGCGCCAGCGCGCGGAGGAGGTTTCCCATGGCTGACACGTTCCAGATGACGAGTGCGGACTCGCCGCCGTCGACGGCGCTGCTGCGCCTCGAGGGGCGCCTGGACGCCCGCAACGCCCAGACCCTCGTGCAGGAGTGCCAGAGGCTCCGCGACGCCGGCCGCAGCCGGATCGTCGTGAACCTCTCGCGGGTCGCGTTCGTGGCCTCGAGCGGCGTGGGCTCGTTGCTCGCGCTCACCGAGATGCTGAACGACGCGAACGGCAAGCTCGTGCTCGTGGACATCTCCGATGCGGTCCGTTCCGTCGTCGAGCTCCTGAACCTCACGCAGTTCCTGAACCTGCAGACCTCCGAGGCCGAGGCGTTCCAGACGATCGGAGTCTAGGTGTTCTGGAAGGCGAAGGACCGCGACATTCCCCCCGTTCCTTCGGAGGAGGCGCCGCCGACCGACGAACCGTCGCCGGGCGCCACGAAGGAGCGAACGGTCACGCGTCTTCCCGCGTTCGGTGAGGGGCCGGCCGGCGAGCTGAGTCTTCTGTCGATGCTCGAGCTCTCCAACGAGCTCAGCGCGCGGATGGACCTCTACGAGATCGCGGAAGTCACCCTGTTCAACCTCATGGGGCACTTCGCGTGTTCCCGGGCGGCCCTGTGGGTCCTGCCCGAAGAGGGCGAGGATGCGGTGCTGCTGCGGGCGCAGGGGTTCTCGCCGAAGGTCGCACGGGCGGTGGGTACGGTGTGGTCCCGCTGGCTGTTCGATCGGCCCGGCGGCTCCCTCGATCCCGTGCTCGTGCACGAGCTGAGGGACACGAACGCTCCGGGACTCTCGCTCGCCGAGGATGCCGGCATCGTGGTGCTCGCGCCGGTGGCCGCTCGTCGACGTCGGCTCGGGCTGCTGGCGCTCGGCCGGCGCGTGTCCGGGGCCACGTTCTCGGCGCGCGATCTCGAGGTGCTCGCCGCTTCCCTGAACTTCGTGGGCGTGTCCCTCGAGAACACCGCCCTCTACAACCGAGCGATCGAGACGAACCGCGGACTCCGCCAGGCGAACGAGCGGCTGCTCGAGCTCGATCGCCTGAAGTCCGAGTTCCTCCGCACGCTGAACCACGAGTTGCGTACGCCGCTCACGGTGATCGGCGCGTACCTGGACAGTCTGCTCATGGGCGAGAAGGAAGAGGGACCGCGCAAGCACCAGCTTCGCACGGTACGCGACGAGTCCTCCAAGCTCGAGGGCATGCTCCTGAACCTCCTCGACTTCGGCAAGCTGATGGGCGACGACCTGCAACTCTCGCTCGAGCGCGGTGACGTCACGAACCCGTTGCGCGTCTGGTACGAGGAGCGCCGGCCCGGCATCACGGCCGGATTCCGGGAGCTGCAGTTCTCGCACACTTCGTCGGTGCCGGCCGCGTTCTTCGAGCGTCGCCGCCTGGTGCAGATCGTCGATGCCCTGGTCGGCAACGCCGTCAAGTTCTGCCCCGCCGGCTCGAAGATCACGGTACGGGTCGAGCCGGAGACTCACGAGGGAAGCGAGTGGGTCCGGGTCGACGTCATCGACGACGGTCCGGGCATCGCGCCCGATCGCCTGCCGCACATCTTCGATTCGTTCCGTCAGGGCGACGGCTCGGAGACGCGTCGCCACGGCGGCATGGGCATGGGCCTCGCGTTCGCGCGTCGGCTGGCCGAGAAGATGAACGGCACGCTCGACGTGCGCACGGAGCTCGGAAGCGGCACGACGTTCTCGCTCCGGTTGCCGCTCGCCTGATCGCCGTCGAGGATCCGAGCCGTCGGATTCCTCCCGACACCGGCTTCAATCGACGGGCCTCACTCGCGCCGGTCTCACCGGACCGGAAAGTGATCCGCGAGATCGTCGACGTCGCCGCTCCAGCGAAGCGTTCCGTCCGCCAGCACCGCCGCCCGCTCGCACTCGGCTTCCACGAAGTCCCGTTCGTGACTCGCGAGCGCGAGTGCGACTCCGTCGGCCCGGAGTCGGCCGAGCACATCTTGCAGGCGGTGGACCCCCTCCACGTCGAGGCCGGTCGTGGGCTCGTCGAACGCCACCGCCCGGGGCGCGAACGCGAGGATCCCCGCGATCGCGGCGCGGCGCGCCTCGCCGCCGGAGAGCGACTCGGGCAGACGGGGACCGATCGCCTGCGGGTCCAGCCCGACCCGGGCCAGCGCCTCGCGGGCGACGTCGTGGGCCTCGTCCGGGGAGAGTCCCCGGTTGCGCGCGCCGAACGCCACGTCCTCGAGCACGGTCGCCTCGAAGAACGCCCGTTCGGGCTCCTGGAACACGAGCCCGACCGACGATCGATCGTTTCGATGCCACGTCACGCGTCCCGACGTCGGCTCGAGAAGGCCCGCGAGGACGGAGAGCAGTGTGGTCTTCCCGGCTCCGGACATTCCCACCAATCCCACGGTCTCGCCCGTGCGCAGCTCGAGGTCGACGGATCGCAGGATCTCACCGGCCGGCTCCGCCCGTACGGAGACAGCCTCCGCCCGAACGATCGTCATTCGCTCCCGCACCGACGGGTCCTCGGGGTCCTCCGTGAGCGGTAGCGGCTCGGTGTCCATTCGCCAGAACGTGGTCGGGGAGATAAGACGTTCCTGCACGAACGATCGGTCGATCTCAGCTCCTGCCGCTTCCCGCTCCACGCGGCCCGCCGCGAGGGCGACGACGCGATCCGCTCGCTCGGCCTCGTCGGCCCGATGGGTCACATGCACGACCGTCAGCGGCCGCTCCGAGCGCACCCGCTCGATCTCCGCGAAGAATCGCTCGCGGGCGATCGCGTCGAGACGCGCGGTGGGTTCGTCGAGGAGGAGCACCGCGGGGCGCAGAACGAGCGCGGAGGCCAGCGCGAGTCGCTGCTTCTCCCCTTCCGAGAGAAGGTGGGGCGGCCGGCGGGCCAGAGTCCGGAGGCCGCTCCAGTCGAGCGCCTCCTCCACGCGACGTCGGATCTCGGCGGAGGGCACCGCCCGGTTCTCGAGACCGAACGCGAGGTCGCGCTCGACCGTGCTGCCCACGATCTGATCGTCCGGCGACTGGAACACGGACGCGAGTCCGCCGCTCCCGTCGGCGAGCGGAGCCGGCGCCGCGACCTCACCGGCGTCCGGGGATCGGAGACCCCCGAGGAGCTGCAGCAGGAGAGTCTTGCCCGCTCCGTTCGGGCCGACGAGAGCGATATATTCGCCTTCTCGAATATCCAGATCGATCCCGTCGAGGAGGCGCTCGCGGGCCCCCGGCGTGGGCCGGGGATTGTCGAGGCGAAGACCTCGGGCCCGGATCACGGCTGGGGGCGGATCGACGCCCCGACCTTCTGGTCGGTCGCGCGGGCCAGCCACTGGCGAGCGGTCTTCGTCACGGGGTCGTCGGGATAGCGGGCGATGAGATCCCGGACCTCGGCCGTGGCGCCCTCGGTGTCGCCCTGGTCCCAGTGCGTGCGGGCGAGCGCGAGCCGGGCCGCGACGTGATCCGGCGCGAGCGAGATCGCCGCGTCGAACTCACGCTCGGCGCGGTCCCAGGCCTTGAGCCCCCGCAGGGCGGATCCCAGCGCATAGCGCGATTCCGCGTGGTCCGGTCGACGCCGGGCCGTTTCCTCGAGCGGCGGGAGCGCCTCGAGCGGGAAGCCGGCCGCGAGCAGCGACAGGCCGAGGTTGTAGCGGATGTCGTCCCGCCACGGGGCCAGGCGCAACGCTTCCTTGAAGTGAGCGGAGGCGGCGAGGTCTCCTTCCCGCTTCGCGGCCGTCAGCCCGGCCTCGAACTCGCGCTGGGCTGCAGTCGCGGCCTGGCGCCGCGATTCGAGCTCCCCGGCCGGCGGGACGACCAGCACGGTGCCGGCCGGCGCGGGCTCGTCCGCGGGAAGTCCGGCCAGGGCGGCGAGCGTCGCCGCCGGCTTCTCGTCGCCGTAGACCTCGCGGGCGATCTCCGCGAACGTCCGCGGGTGATTCACCAACACGACCCGCTCGCCCGTGCGCGAGTCCATCTGCTGGATCGCCGGCTTCGGGCCCACGCAGCCCCCCGCCGCGAGCCAACAGAAAATCGAAAATCCGAATACGACGTGCCCCCGCCCGCTAGTCATGCGACTCCTTCCATTCGGAAAGTCGAATGCAATGCTCGACTTCCCGGTATACCTGCAGGAGGGGCAGCCCGGTCCGCTCCGCGATCGCGCGGCAGGACTCGTACTCGGGAGTCACCCGGGATCGATCCCCGAGGTTCCCGATCTTCACGCGCACCGTTCCGTGCGGCGTTTCCACCTCACCCGCGCGGCGCGCGAGCTTCCAGCGGGACACCGGTCGGCGCCGGACCCCGAACGTGGTCGTCTCGCGCAGAAGGAGCGCGGCGAGCGCGGACTCCGCGCTCGGCTCCGCGAGCACGGACACCACGTGACCGGGGCGCCCCTTCTTCATCAGTACGGGAGTGATCCAGGCGTCGAGGGCACCCTCGCGGAGCGCCTCCGCGAGCACATCGGGCAGGAGCTCGGGCGAGAGATCGTCCACGTTCGCCTCGAGGAGAATCGCCTCGTCGGATTCCCACGGAATCCCTTCGTCGTCGTTCCGACGCGACGCCACCCCGACCGAAACGCGCAGCACGTTCGGGCGATCGGGCAGCTCGCGATATCCGGCGCCGACGCCCACGGCCTCGGCCGCCAGGGATTCGGCGGAACCGGCGGGCACTCCGAGCGTCGTGAGGATCGCCGCGCCCGTCGGGGTCAGGAGCTCGGCCTCGATCTGGGTGCGGATCACCGGCAATCCGCGCGTGAGCTCGAGCACGGCCGGCACCGGAACAGGAATCCGTCCGTGCGCGGAGTTCACCTCGCCGGTGCCGAGGCGCAGCGCGGAGAACGTCACGCGAGACACGTCGAGCAGATGCAACGCGAGGCACGCGCCGGCGATGTCCAGGATCGCGTCCAGCGCCCCGACCTCGTGGAAATGCACCTTCTCCATCGGAATGCCGTGCGATCGCGCCTCCGCCTCGGCGAGGCGATCGAAGACGTCGTTCGCGCGGCGCACCACGGCGGGCGGCAGCGAACCGCCGCCCAGGATCTCGCGGATCTGCGGCAGATGGCGGTGGCTCTTCTCGTCCGGAATCTCGAGCACCAGTCGCCGCGCGCGGAAGCCGCGCGTGCGGATCTCCTCCGTCTCGAGCCGAAACGCGGGAACCGGCAACGTCGCGAGACCGGCGCGGATCTCCTCCAGCGGCGCGCCCGCGTCGATGAGCGCGGCGAGGATCATGTCACCGGCCGCCCCGGTGACGGGATCGAAGTGCGCGACTCTCAATCGTTCTCCTTCGTCGTCGTGCGCACGCGTTCGAGCGAGCGAATCATCACCGCCGCCGCGTATCCCGCACCGAAACCGTTGTCGATGTTCACCACCGTGACGCCGGACGAACACGTGTTCAGCATGCCGAGCAGCGCCGCGAGTCCCCCGAAGCTCGCGCCGTAGCCGACCGAGGTCGGCACCGCGATCACCGGCACGTCGACGAGTCCGCCGACGACGCTCGGCA
>JAGQIB010000207.1 GCA_020431545.1 Gemmatimonadota bacterium | reverse complement strand
GAGCGCGTGCGCGAGCTCGTCGAGGCGCGCCCCGGCGTCGCCGCCCGCCACCCAGGCGGGCACGAGGATGTTCTCGCGGATGGTGAGCTGGGGGAGCAGGGCGAGCCGTTGCGGCGAGACGCTGCACCGGTCCCAGCCCGTGCGGCCGGCGAGGTCGAGGACGCGCACGGTCAGGTGCGACGCGCGCGGCAACGTGCAGTCGAGCCGCGTGGCGCCGCGCGTGGGGTTCGGGGAGGGCGCACCGAGCGTGAGCGTGTTCGCGAGCTCGCCGAGCGCCGGAGCGTCCGTGGAGGCCGCCTCATCGGTGACCACGAGCGAGTACGGCACGAGTCCGCCCGAGCGCTTGCTGTTCGTCACGATCACGCCCACGTAGGTCAGGTTCGTCCACGCGAACGGCACCGTGTACGCGAACGTGTTGCCGGCTGCGAGCGCCGGCTGGGCGATCGTGATCGCGCCCGTGCCGTCCTTCATGAGGACCGACACCGTGAACTTGTCGAGCGCGTCGTCGCCGTCGAACGTCACCACGGGGGAGCCCACAGGGGACGTCGGCGGGTTGAACCAGTACGGGTCGCCGGCCAGCTGGTTCACCGTGGTGGATCGCGTGTACGGATACGCGGACACGGTGGCGCGGACGTTCATCCGCTTGAGGGTCGGGGCGTCCGGGAAGCCCAGGCCGGCCTCGGCGCGCGACCCCGTGAACCACGCCCACTCGAGGAAGCGCGGATACGACTCCTCCCAGCTCGTACCGAACACGCTCTGGGCCTCCTGGTACGCGCGCTGCATCGTCCAGCCCGGATGCGCCGCAAGCTGGTCGTAGACCTCGACCATGATCGCGTTGCCGTGGGCGTTCGAGAGGTAGTGCTCCCACAGGCAGTCCTCGTAGGAACCCGATCCGCCGTTGTCGAGCGGGGTCCAGGGCTGGCCGAGCACGTTCGGCCCGTTGTTGTTCACGTAGTTCCAGTAGTCGTTCGTGTTCGGATAGACGATGTCCTCCATCCACGTCGCGTCGAGCTCGACCCAGCCGCCCTCGCTCCAGAAGTTGTTCGTGTACTGCGAGGCGTGCTTGAACTCGTGCGCGCAGGTCACCTTGGCCGCGCCGAGCTGGTTGCCGTCCGGGTCCGTGTTCGACGGGAAACCGATGAAGTTGCGGTGCAGCACGATCTCGGTGGTGGCGCCCACGGGAGACGTGTACCCGTAGAAGCCCATGTTCTCGAAGCCGACCGCGTAGCTGCCGCCCGACACGAAGGGCGCGGTGAAGCCGAGCCCGTCGATCTCCGTGGCCCACGACGTGTCCATGTACTCGGCGCAGCGCTCCACGAAGTCCGGCACGCCGTTCGCGGGATTGACGTCCGTGGTGGGGACCGCGTGCGTGCCGCTCGTGCTGTACGTGAGCGTGAAGTGTCCGCTCGGCGAGACGTACACCGCCCGCCCGAGATCCGTGGGACGCGTGAGGTAGCCGTCGATCTCGGCGCGCGTCGACGCGCTCAGGCGATCCCGCTCCGCGACGTACTCGCGGACCAGCGGCGTGCCGCACCGGAGCAGCGTTCGCTCCGCGGGAACGTAGCGCTCGGCCGAGCGCTCGGGCGCAAATCCGTACCGGAACGACTCCAGGAGCCAGGTCTCGTGATCGATCCGACCCGCGGCGAGATCGTCCGCGAGGGTCGCGACGACGGCGTCGCCGTCGGCCGGCCTCGCGTCGGCGCCGGTCGGGAGGAGCAGGAGCGGGGCGAGCAGCAGGACACGACGCATCGGGGCCTCCGGCGCGGGCAGCGCGCGAGGGGGGATCGAAATCGGACCGGGGGAGGGCGCCACAGGGAGGTGCCGTCGGAGAGGATCCGCCGGCGCCGGGCCGCACCCGGGGGCGACGATCCCGCTTCCGGGCCGCCGCCGACAGAAGGGAGGAGTATATCACGTCGGCCCGGGGCTCCACGTCGGCCCGGGGTTCCGGGCCCGCAGGGCCGGTGCTAGACTCGCCCGCCCGAACCGCCCGCGCGGCTCCTTCCCGGGCCGCGCCCTTCCATCCGACGACCCCGGAGCGACCTCATGTCCGACCTCGCGCGCTTCCTCGACGACCTGAGCGAGAGCTACCTCGCCCGTCACCGGGCGAAAGAGACCGCGTTCTGGGAGACGCGCATGGGGATCGCGGATCGGGATCACGACCTGATGGAAGCGGACCTCGAGCTGAAGGAGTTCCTGGGCAGCTCCGAGAACCTGCAGGCGGTCCGCGGCTGGAAGGAGAAGGGAGTCGCGGACCGATCCCAGAACGTGGTGCTCGACGGCTGGATCCTCATGTTCGCGCGCAACCAGGTGGAAGACGAGGAGGCCCGCGGTCTCCAGCGCGAGATCATGGACAAGGAGACGGAGCTTCAGCGCGGCCGCGGCCGGATGGACCTCGGCTGGCGCGACGCGCAGGGGACCTGGCAGCCCGCGAGCTCGATCGTCCTCGGGAACCAGGTGCGCACGTCGCCGGACGAGGACGTGCGGCGCGCGAGCTTCGAGGGGCTGCGCTCGATCGAGACGTTCGCGCTCGCGAACGGATGGCCGGAGATCGTGCGCCTGCGCAACCGGTTCGCGCGACGTCTCGGCTACGAGGACTACTACGACTACAAGGTCCAGTGGGCGGAGGGCTTCGACAAGCGCCGGCTGTTCGGCTACCTGGACGAGCTCGAGGAGCGCACGCGCCCCCGCGCGGCCGAGGAGCTGCGGGCCCTGCGGGCGCAGCACGGGGAGAAGGCGCTCGAGCCCTGGAACTTCCAGTACCACACGCAGGGCGGTGAGCTGCAGGAGGAGCGCGATCCGTACTTCCGGTTCGAGGACGCGCTCGAGCGGTGGGCGCGGAGCTTCGCGGGACTCGGCATCCGCTTCCGGAACGCGCGCCTCACGCTCGACCTGCTCGATCGCAAGGGCAAGTACGAGAACGGCTTCATGCACGGCCCCGGTCCCGCGTTCGTGCGACGCGGCGAGTGGCTCCCGGCCGAGATCAACTTCACCGCGAACGCGCTGCCGCAGGCCTCGGGCGCCGGTCTCCGGGCCGCGCAGACGCTGTTCCACGAAGGCGGCCACGCGGCGCACTTCTCGAACGTGGTGATGGAGGCGCCGTGCTTCTCGCAGGAGTTCGCGCCGACGTCGGTGGCGCTCGCGGAGACGCAGTCCATGTTCTGCGACGAGATGCTCGGCGACGCGGACTGGCGCGCGCGCTACGCGCTCGACGCCTCCGGCCGCTCCATGCCGTTCGACGTGATCGAGCGCGAGATCCGTTCCACACAGCCTTTCGAGGCGCAGGCGATCCGCCAGATGCTGATCATCTGCTACGCGGAGCGCGCAGTGTACGAGACGCCGGACGCGGATCTCACTCCGGAACGGATCCTGCGCATCCTGCGCGAGACGGAGGCGCGCATCGCGGGCCTGCCCGGCGGGTCGCCGCGTCCCGTACTGTCCGTACCGCACCTGCTGTCGTGGGAGGCGTCCGCGTACTACCACGGCTACGTCCTCGCGCGGATGGCGGTCCACCAGACGCGCGCGCACTTCCGTCGCAAGTACGGGCACCTGCTCGACAACCCCGCGATCGGCCGCGATCTCTCCGAGATCTACTGGCGGCCCGGCAACAGTCGCGGCTTCCTGGATCTCGTGGCGGAGATGACGGGCGAACCGTTCTCGGCCGACGCTCTCGTCGAGGAAGTGAGTCGCCCCGCGGACCACGCGGTGAAGCAGGCGCGGCAGGACTACGAGCTCTCCGACTCGCGGCCGGCCGCCGTGGCGGAGCCGGAGCTCGAGTGCCGCCTGCGGATCGTCCACGGCCGCGAGGTCGTGGTGGAGGAGGGGGAGACCCCGCTGCGCGCCGCTGCTCGCTTCCGCGACTGGATCCGTCAGCGCGGCCCGGAGGCCCCGGTGGAAGCGCCCGTGTCGTGAGCGCGGACGAGCGGCGCAAGGTCCTGACCGCGCTCGTCGCGGTCCAGGTCATGTTCGCCGTCCACTATCCCGTCACGAAGGTCCTGCTGCGCACGCTCGAGCCCTCGGCCTGGGTGGCGCTGCGCCTGATGCTCGGCGCGCTCGTGTTCGTCTCCGTGTTCCTGGCCACGAAGCCGGTGCGGCTCGCGGGCCGTGATCTCGCAGAGCTCGCGGCGCTGTCCGTGTTCGGCGTGATCCTGAACCAGATCGGGTTCATCGAGGGGATGGCGCGGACGGTGCCGTCGCACTCGGCGGTGATCAACACGATGATCCCGGTGCTCACGCTCACGTTCGCGGTGCTGCTGCGGCGCGAGACGTTCCGTCTGCGGACCGCGGTCGGCGTGGCGATCGCGCTGACCGGCGTGCTGGTGCTGCTGGAAGTGGATCGGGTGCGCGCGAGGTCCGAGTTCTGGCAGGGGGATCTGCTGACGCTCGGCAACGCGGCGAGCTTCTCGCTGTTTCTCGTGCTCTCGCGCGGCGTCACGCGACGTCTCGGGCCGGTGGCGGCCACGGCCGGCGTGCTCGCGTTCGGCAGCCTCGGCGCGGCCGCCTACGGCACCCGGGCGCTGTCCGCGGTGGACTGGGCGTCGCTGCCCCCGTCGACGTTCTGGCTGATCGCCTACGCCGTGCTCTTTCCCACCGTGATCGCCTACTTCCTGAACTTCTGGGCGCTCGCCCGCGTGGAATCCTCCAGCGTCGCGCTGTTCGTGTACCTGCAGCCGGTCATCGCGGCCTCCATCTCCGCCGTGTGGCTGCACGAGGCGATCACGGCGCGGACCGTCGTCGCGTCGCTGCTGGTGTTCGCCGGCGTCGTGTACGCCACGAGGCGACGTTGATGGCCGGCTACCGCGCGCTGCTCCGCGAGAACCGTTCCTTCCGCCTGCTGTGGTCCGCCCAGATCGTGAGTTTCCTCGGCGACTGGTTCAACACGATCGCGATCTACACGATCGTGAACGAGCTGTCCGGGAGCGGTCGCGCGTTCGCGGGCGTGATGGTGGCGAAGACGTTGCCGATCTTCCTGGTGACGCCCGTCGTGGGGCCGCTCGTCGATCGCTTCGACCGCCGCCGTCTCATGATCGCCTCGGATCTCGTGCGCGCCGTACTCGTGGTCGGGCTCGTCGTCGCGCATCACGCGGGGAACCTGCCGGTGCTGTACGGGTGCCTGGTGGCGATGGTCATCGCGTCCGGGGTGTTCATCCCGGCGCAGCGTGCCGCGCTCCCGCAGATCACGGAGCATCTCGCCACCGCGAACGCGCTCTCGGGCGCCACCTGGTCCGTGATGCTCGCGCTCGGCGCGGCCATCGGCGGTGTGGTCACGGATCGCTTCGGCACCGATCGCGCGCTCGTCCTGGATGGCGTCACGTTTCTGGTCTCGGCCGCGTTCCTCGCCGCGATGCCGCCACTGCCCGCACCGGGGGCGGAGGCGTCGGCGCGGGACCGCTCCTTCGTGGCGGGACTCGTGCACCTGGCCCGCAACGGCCACGTCGCGGCGCTGGCCGCGCTCAAGCCGCTCATGAGCTTCGGGGGAGCGGCGATCACGCTCATCCCGATCTTCGGGACCAGCGTCTTTCCGGGTCGGGGCGGCCCGCTCTGGGTCGGGCTGCTGTACGCGGCACGCGGTCTCGGCGCGCTCGTGGGGAGCCTCGGCCTGATCCGGATCTTCGGTGACCGCTCGCGGACGCTCCGCCGCATGGTGCTCGTGGCCTACCCGGTGGCGGCGATCTCGTACTTCGCGCTCGGCCACGCGGGTTCGCCCGAGCTCGCGGCGCTCGCGTACTTCGTGGCGGCGATCGCGAGCGGCGCGAACTGGGTGCTCTCGACCACGCTCCTCCAGCGCGAGACGGACCCGCGGTTCCTGGGGCGCGTGTTCGCGGTGGAGTTCGGCGTGATGACGCTCGTGTTCTCTTCCGTGGGCTGGATCGCGGGGACCGCGCTGGACGTCGGCGGGGCGACGCCCCGGGACGTCGCGCATGCGTCGGCCTGGGCTCTCGTCCTGCCTTTCGTGCTGTGGTCGTGGATCCTGTGGCGCGACCGCGGCCGGGGTCGAGACGACGACGGCGAAGGCCGCGCAGAGGATCGACCGCACGCCGTCCCGCCCGGTGGCGTGCCCGAGGTGTTCGAGGATTCGTCCGAGGGTCAGCCGGCGATCAGACGGTAGGCGAGCGCCGCGAATCCGAGCGCCGCCAGCGCGCCGCCGCCGGTCACGATCCGCTTCAGCTTCGCCACCGCGCGGACCTTCTGGGGGACGAACCTCACGCGAGGCGGAACGGTCGGGGACGGTCCCTCGGGCCGAGTCGCGTCCGGGTGGCGATCGAACCACGCCCGGACGTGTCCGTAGTGCATGAGGATGATCACGGGGCGCATGTAGCGCTTCGTCTCGCGCTCGTCGAGCTGGGCGAGCGCCTGGGTCCAGAACCACTCCGCGCGCTCCCGGAATCGGTCGCGTTCCTCGCCCCGCGCGTGCAGCGCCGCGAACAGCAGGACCTCGCACTTGCGCACGTCCTGGGCGGCCCAGGTCTCGGTGGGGTGGTCCAGTCGCTCCGGCTGCTCCAGCGTCAGCCGCTCGTGCTCCGCGATGAACCGCGCGTAGTGCAGCAGGCAGGCGCGCGCGTACGCGTAGCCGTCGTCGAGCAATCCGGCCTCCGCCTTCACGTCGAGGTACTTGCCGAGCGCCTGGAGGTGGACCGTGTAGGACCAGCGGTTCTCGGCGTCCAGCAGGTTCATCGCGATCGGGTCGTCTTCCGGATGCACGGTCCGACGGATCACCTCCTCGCACTTGGCGAGGTACGTGCGATCGCCGGTGAGGCGCCAGCCGTCGAGGAGCGCGTTGATCGAGTTGCCCGCGCCGCGGCCGGGGCCGTGGAAGTCGAAGTCGCGGGTCTTCGTCGCGAGCCCGGTCGGTGAGCGATCGAGATAGCGGAGGATCGTGCCGTTCGGATCGTCGGCGTCGATCACCCAGCGCGCGGACGCGCAGGCGGTCTCACGGCCGATCGGGTTTCCGGTCAGGAACGACCAGTGCATGAGCCCGGTGGTGTAGTTGTGCTCGTCGTCGGGGCCGCCGCCGGGCGAGCCCTTGCGCGGGTACGACCGGTGAGTGGAGAGGTCCCCGTCGACGTAGTGCACGGTGTGCCAGAACAGCCCGTGGTTGTAGGCGGGCTTGTCCTCGTCCGTGTGGTAGATGTCGATGTCCGCGACGTGACGCGCCAGCTCGTCCATGATCCGGAACCAGCGCACGTCGCCGCTGCGGGCGTACTGGAGAAAGGCGCCGTTCACCACGTCGTACTGGTTGTTGTAGTGCGAGATGAAGGCGCCGTCTTCCTTCCAGAACTTCGACTCGTGGTCCGCCCAGATCTCGCCGAAGTGGCGCCAGCCCCATTCGTCGACACGCTCGCGCTTCTCGTCGAACGAGTCCGGCCCCTCGATCGCCTGGTCCGCGAGCGCGTGCCAGAGGGTCTGTGCGCAGCCCTCGCGCGGCGTCAGGTACGGGATCGCGCCGGAGGCCACGAACGTCGCGGGGTCCGGCGCGACCACGAGCGGCGCGCGCGCGAAGTCGCCGGCCGGTGCGAGCGCCTCGCGCCCGAAGTGCAGGTGGATCTCGTGCGTCTTCCGCTCGCCGCCCTGGATCTCGT
>JAGQIB010000206.1 GCA_020431545.1 Gemmatimonadota bacterium | reverse complement strand
GAGCGAGCAGGAACGGCACGAAGAGGAGCTCGCCCCCGAGCTGGCGGATGCGATCCGGCGTCTGCCGCGGGAGGTCGAGCCGGCGCGGGATCTGTGGCCGGGGATCCAGGCGCGACTGCACGAGGAGTCGGCTCCGGCGCGAGCCGACGGAAGGGATCCGGCGGCGGGCGGGCACGGTCCGTGGCGCTGGCTCGCGATCGCGGCCGGGATCGCGGTGGTGGCGGTGTCGCTCGCCTACGGCATCCGGCGCGGGGGCGGCGAGCTGCCGACGGCGGAGTTGCGCCTGCGGCCGCCGATCGCCACGGACTCGTACGACGCGGCCACCGCGTCCAGTTCGGACGACGTGATGCAAGCGCTGGAGGCGCGGATCGACGAGCTCGATCCCGCGACGGTCGCGACCATCAAGGAGAACCTGCAGGTGATCGATCAGGCGCTCGACGAGATCCGTCGGGCGATCGCGGAGGATCCGTCGAACCGGCAGCTCCAGCAACTGCAGAGCTCGGGAGAGCGCCAGCGCGGCGAGGTGTTGCGACGCGCGGCGGTGCTCGCCGGCAGCGCCTAGGAGGGGAAATCATGAAGACCGCAATTGCACTCGGAACGATCGTGCTGCTGGGAGCGAGCGTCGCGTACGCGGATCGCCCGGTGGATCAGACGGCGAAGGTGAACAAGGACGGCACCGTGAGCGTGTCGAACGTCGCGGGATCGGTCACCGTGGTCGGCGGCAGTCGCTCCGACGTGCGGATCACGGGACGCCTCGACGACAACGTGGAAGAGCTGCGGGTCGAGGAGCGCGACGGGGACCTGCGCATCGAGGTCATCCTGCCGCGCCGCTCGCACCGCGGCGGCGACGCGGATCTGAAGCTCGAGGTGCCGAAGGGCGTCGCCCTCGACATCGAGACGGTGTCGGCGAACATCGAGGTCGAGGGCGTGGCCGGTGACGTGGATCTCGAGAGCGTCAGCGGTGGCGTGCGGGTCGCCGGGGGCAACGGCGTCGCCGACGTCCAGAGCGTGAGCGGGGACATCGAGCTCACGGGGTCGTTCGAGAACGTGGACGCGGAGTCCGTGAGCGGCGGCATCGACGTGAAGGGCGCGTCCGGCCGGATCGACGCCTCCACCACGAGCGGCCGCATCGAGGTCGCGGGCGGCGACTTCGACTCGGTGGACCTGGAGTCCATGAGCGGCCGCGTGGAGTTCGCGGGGGATCCGCGGAAGGACGCGGACATCTCGATCGAGTCCTTCTCGGGCCGGGTGGTGCTCACCCTGCCGGCGTCGCTGAGTGCGGAAATCGACGTCGAGACGCACAGCGGCAGCATCGAGAGCGACTTCGGGTCCGGCGTGCGCAAGGAGAAGTACGGGCCGGGGGCGTGGCTGGAGACGTCGGTGGGCGGCGGGGAAGCGTCGATCGAGGTCTCGACGTTCAGCGGCAGCGTGAGCCTGCGGAAGAAGTAGCGGGAGCGGCTCCGTCGGGAGGTGGCGGGCGCTTCCGGGCGGCGGATCAACGAAGCGGGCCTCTTCCCCGGAAGGAAGAGGCCCGTTTTCGTTCGCAGCTTTCGGCCGGGCTACTCGACGCCGAGCAGCTCCACGTCGAACACGAGGGTGGAGTTCGGCGGAATCACGCCGCCCGCGCCCCGCGCGCCGTAGCCGAGATCCGGCGGAATGAAG
Source organism: Gemmatimonadota bacterium (assembly GCA_020431545.1). Taxonomy (GTDB): domain Bacteria; phylum ARS69; class ARS69; order ARS69; family ARS69; genus JAGQIB01. Next base: position 2,819 of record JAGQIB010000206.1, on the reverse strand, counting down.
AGCACGCGCTTCTCGCCGACTTTCATGTCCTGGAACGCCATGTCCCAGCCCTTGATGACCCGACCCACGCCGATCGGCGTCGTGAACGGCTGCCCGCGATCGACGCTGGAGTCGAACTTCGTGCCGTCCATGAGATAACCGGTGTAGTGGGCCGTGATGGTCTGGCCCTTGGCGGGCTTCTCGCCGTCGCCGGCCTCCCGCACGATCCACTGCAGACCGTCCGCCCCGTCGACCATCTTGCCGAGGTCGATGCCGAGCGTGCTCGCGAGCTCTTTCTTCTGCATGGCCATCTGCTCCTCTTTCTTCTTCTGCATGCGCGCGACGACTTCGGCTTCCTTCGCGAACTCCGCCGCCCAGTCGAACTTCTTGGCCTCGTCGCCCGTGCGGACGATCTCGACCTTGTTCAGCAGGATGTCGTCCACGGGCGTCGACATCTGCGCGCCCTTCATCTCCACGTCGGCCATCGCGTTGACCACGTCCTGGCCGAGCACGACGTGTCCGAAGATCGAGTGCTTGTCGTCGAGCCAGGGAGTCGGCACGTGCGTGATGAAGAACTGGCTGCCGTTCGTGTTCGGCCCCGAGTTCGCCATGGAGAGGATGCCGGGTTGGTCGTGGCGCAGCGAGGGGTCGAACTCGTCGGTGAACGAGTAGCCGGGACCGCCGCGGCCGTTGCCCAGGGGATCGCCGCCCTGGATCATGAAGTCCTTGATCACGCGGTGGAACTTCGTTCCGTCGTACAGCGGCTTCTTGACCATCTCGCCCGACATCGGGTCCTTCCATTCCTTCTCGCCGGTGGCGAGCCCGATGAAGTTCGCAACGGTCACCGGCACCTTCTGGTACTCGAGCTGGCACACGATGTTGCCGAGCGACGTCTCGAACACGGCGTAGATTCCGGGGTCCTTCACGGCGTTCTGGATGTCGGCCTCCTTCAACGCCGACCCCTCCTCCGGGGCGGCGGCAGCCTGCGTGGCGACGGCGGCCGTCGCGAGCAGGAGCGGGACCGCGAAGTGGCGCAACGTTCGAATCATGGTTCTCCTCGGGTTCGGAAGCGACGCGGCCGGAGGGTCCGCGCCTGGGTACGGGCGGAAAGACAGGGATTCTAAGGCCCGATCCGCTCGGGCGCTACGGTTCGATCCGGATCCCCGGATCCTCGGTGATTTCGCCGATCACGGCCGCCGCGGGCGTGCCGAGCTCCTGCAGACGGCGAACGAGTCGGTCCGCTCGGTCCGCCGCCACCGCGATGAGCAGGCCGCCGGACGTCTGGGCGTCGGCCACGAGCAGACGGTCCGTATCGGACACGCCCTCGGCGAAGACGGTGTCGGGGCCCGCGGCGAGCAGGTTCTTCTTGGTCCCGCCGGGGACGGCGCCGGCGGCCGCGAGTTCGTGAGCCCGATCCAGGAACGGGATCGCGGACAGCGAGAGACGCGCTCCGGCCGCGCTCGCCTGCAGCATCTCGAGCAGGTGACCGAGCAGGCCGAAGCCGGTGACGTCGGTGGCGGCGTGCGCGCCGACCTCCATCATGGCGGTGGCCGCGTCGCGATTCAGGGTGGACATCACGCGTACGGCTTCGTCGAGCGCCGGGCGCGTCACCTTGCCTTGCTTGAGAGCCGTGGTCAGGATGCCGCTGCCGATCGGCTTCGTGAGCACGAGCTTGTCGCCGGGCCTCGCGCCGCCCTTGCGCGTGAAGTTGTCCGGCTGAACGCGGCCGATCACCGCGAGACCGTACTTCGGCTCGGGATCATCGACCGTGTGGCCGCCCAGGATCGCGACCTTCGCTTCGGCCGCCTTCCTGGAACCGCCCTCGAGGATGTCCCCGAGGACGGAGAGCGGCAGCTCGGAATTCGCCGCCGGGAACGCGCACACGTTCAGCGCCGCGAACGGTTCACCGCCCATCGCCCACACGTCGGAGAGCGAGTTCGCCACGGAGATCGCGCCGTACTCGAACGGGTCGTCCACGACCGGCGTGAAGAAATCCACCGTGAAGATGATCGCGAGATCGTCCGCCACACGATATACGCCGGCATCGTCCGGGAGGGCGGTGCCCACCAGGACTTCCGGCGGCGCGAAGGGAGTGAGCCGGCGCAGGACCTGCGCCGCGAGATCGGACATGCCGATCTTCGACGCTCAACCCGCGCAGTGCGAGAACGACGTCAGCCGGAGATCGGCCACGTGATTCACTCCGTTCACTCCGGGAAACGTCCCGGGGCGAGCGTTCGCCCGTCCCGGATCGGCCCGCCCGGAAGGGCCGTTCAATCCAGTTCCGGACCGACCGAGACCGGCTCTTCGCGACTCTCCGGAGTCGTGCCGATCGGAAGGTCCCGCATCAAGGTCGAAGGATCGGGCAGCGACGGCAAGGCCACCGACCCCTCGCTGCCGCCGCGAACCGTGATTCCCGCGCGCGGCAGGATCGCGTCGCCCCGCTCGCGGCTCTCGAACACGAGTTCCGCCGTGCCGGCGGGCGCGCGCCGGAAACCGATCCGCTCGCGGAAGCCCGGCCGGAGCCGGATCTCCCACGGGCGCAGCCCCTCCGCCGTGCGGATTCCCAGCACGTCCACGGAGTGGGTTCCGCGGTTGAACAGCTCCAGGCCATCATCGTTCCACGTGGCCACGAGATCGGCGGCGGACGTGCGACCCGGGCAGAGCGGGAGCGAGGACTCGGCCGGCAGGAGCGCGTCGGCGAGGGCGAGGAAGTGCTCGTCGAAGCCGAGCAGGAGGCCCGAGGCCTGGATGGTCCGGCTCTTGCGCGTGAGGTCGATCACGAGGCGGCGCCCGAGATAGCGGCGGAGCAGCGGCTCCCGCGCGATCGGATCGCGGCCCAG
>JAGQIB010000205.1:7839-10654 GCA_020431545.1 Gemmatimonadota bacterium | reverse complement strand
CCGTAGCGCCCGAACAGGTTCTCGCCGAAGTCCTCCTGCATCGCCACGAGGGTCGGCGTCACGAGGTCCGGTACGAACGCGACGCTCGCCGCGGCCGCCGTCGGAGACACGGTGCCGTCGTCGTTCACTCCGGTGAAGCAGGCGCCGCGCGCCCAGTACGTGTGCACGTCGTGCGAGCGGCCGTTCCAGGCGAACTTGCCCTCCACCGGCCCGTCGCAGGCGGTGAGGCCCCAGAGCCGATCGCCGTATCCCGCGAAGCCCTGCGGATTCTCGACCGCGTAGGCGTGCTGCGCGCGCGCCGCGCGCACGGAGTTCTCGAAGTAGTCGAATCCGAGGTCCCGTGTAGCGCGATCGTGCACCCCGCGAAAGTCGACGAACACGTGCGAGTACTGGTGGCCGAACATCGGGGCGAACCCGAGATAGGTCTCTCCCTGGAACTCGCCGGTGTGGTAGCGGGACGACCACTCGTTCCAGGCCTCGGCCGGCACGGCGTGGGTCGGCGATCCGAGGGCGAGCAGGTACAGGATCATCGCCTCGTTGTAACCGCGCCAGTCGTACGGCAGGTGTCCCGACTCCGGATCCCAGCCGTGCCCCAGCGCCGGCGGACGCGGCGACGCCCAGTTCCAGTCGGCCCGGGCGTACAGCGAGTCCGCGAGCGAACGCAGCTCGGCCTCCGTCGCGGCCTCCGAGTCGAAGTACTCGCGGGCGAACAGGGCCCCCGCGAGCAGCAAGGCCGTATCCACGGTCGAGAGCTCGACGTCGCGGTAGCGGACGCCGGTGGCGGGATCCAGGAAGTGATAGAAGAGCCCGTGGTAGCCGATCGTGCCCGCCGGCTCCGGACCCTGCGGCGCCTCCCAGAGGAACCGCAGCGTGTCGCGTGTTCGGACCGCCGCCTCCGCCCGGGTCACCCAGCCGTGCTCCACGCCGATCGGATACGACGTCAACGCGAAGCCGGTGGCGGCGACGCTCGCGAACGAGCGCGTGGGCCAGCGATCCGGCGCGAGGCCGGTGGCCGGATCGGTCGTCTCCCAGAAGAAGCGGAACGTCCGCTCCTGGAGTTCGGAGAGGAACGCCTGCTCCGCGCGCGCGCCGCCCGGTGGGGATTTCGCCGATCCGGGCGACGTCTCGACGACGTCCCGCGGCGCGTGCGAGTCCCGGTTGCCGGAGGGGCCGCATGCGTTCAGTCCGAGCAGGATCGAGAGCGCGACGACCGTTCGAGTGCGAGTCGGATTCATTGCGGTATTATTGGCCACGGTCCAGACCGCGGGCAATGGCAACGTCCGCACGATTCGACGTCCCCGGTTCGAGGTGAGCTTGCGATCCGACCGCGAGACGAGGCCGACGCGTCGTGTCGGCGTTCCGATTCGCGTCGCGATCTACGTCGCGATCGTCGCCGCGCTGTGGTTCGGTCGCGACGACGTGCGGCGTCTCGTCCTCACGCCCTCGGAGCCGGACCGACCGCTGGTGGTGTCGGGCCGCCTCGCGGCGCCGGCCATCGTGGCGGAGCTCCTGGACGAGTTCGCCGCGAAGTACCCCGAGGTGAAGCTCCGCGACGGTCGCGGCGACGCGATCGAAGCCCTCGAAGACCTGCTGAATCGTCGCACCGACGTCGCGTTCTCGCTCCGCGCGCCCACCGACGAGGAACTCGCGTTCTTCCGGGAGACCGCGGAAGACAGCCTCGGCGTCTGGCCGGTGGCGACCGGGGCGCTCGTGGTCTGGACGCGCGCCGACACGGCGATCGAAGCGATCTCCCTCGACTCCCTGGCGACGTTCCTCGCGACGGGCGACGGCGCCCCGTACTCGCATGTCTACGCCCCCGCTCCCGCGTCCGGCGTTCCCGACGCGCTCGCTTCCCGCCGAGCCGATCTCCGGCTTCCGGCATCCGACCCGCGGGTGATCTGGGTCGCCGACGAAGAAGCCGTGCGCGCCTCGCTCGCCGCCGATCCGACCGCGATCGGGATCGGCGCCGCGTGGGGGCGCGCCGACTTCGACGATCCGCCGGGCCTCCGGATCCTCCCGCTTCGACGCCCGGGCGGGGCGCTCGTTCGCCCCGGCCCCGAGACGTTGACCTCCGGCGACTACCCGCTCTACCTTCACCTGGTGGTCTCGAGCGCGCTGTCCCGGAGACGCGAGTCGTCGATGTTCGTGACCTGGGTCGCGGACGACCGGATCCAGCGTCGGCTCGATCGTTCGGGGTTCGTCCCCGCCCGGTGGACCTCCCGGCCGGTGGTCCTCACCCCAGGAGTTGCGGCCCGTTGATGCGATCTCCGATCCCCCGCCTCCGACGTTCCGTCGCATCGGCGGCCCGCCCCCGCGTTGCGGCGGCGGTCCGGACCGGGCTGACGTTGATCGCGATCGCGATCGGGACGAGTGGCCCCGCCCAGGCCCAGCGGACCTACGGAATCGACGAGGACCCGGTGCGACTCGGCGAGCGCGCCCTCGCGGAGGGGCGCCTGCTCGACGCCCGGACCCAGTTCGCGGCCGCCCTTGAAAACGGTTACAAGACCGCCCGGGCCCGCTGTGGGCTCGCACAGATCGCGGTGCGCGAGGGCCGGACCGACGACGCGGAGCCGCTGTACCGGGTGGCGATCGAGGAGTCCGGCCGAGACGCGGACGACCGGGCCCGCGCGGAGGCGGGACTCGGCCTCCTCCTGCTTCGCCTCGGGCGCGACCTCGAAGCCGAGGAGGAGTTCGCCAAGGCGATCGAGGCCGGCGCCGACTACTGGCCGGCTTGGTACGGCCGGGCCCGGCTGCTCCTCGCGGGCGGGCAGCTCGACTCGGCCGAGAAGATGATCGCACGCGGCGCGACGAAGAA